>JAGAIK010000237.1 GCA_017626625.1 Roseburia sp. | reverse complement strand
ACCTTCTGCGCCACAATATCCATAGAATCATTGGTCTTTTTCATCAAATCACAGGCTTTCTGGATACGCACCAGATTGACGTAATCCACCGGAGACATATTCATACAGCTTTCAAAGATTCTCCTGAAATGCGTCTCGCTCATATGACACGCCTGGGCTAACTCTTCCACCCGTATCATGTGCATATATTCCATTCTGACATACTCTAGGGCGGCTCCAATCTGAGACACCCCTGCCGCCTTCCTGGCATTCCCCTCCGGCTCCACCTTGATGTCCTCCTGCTCGTTCATCCGCAGGATTTCCGTAATCAACGCAAACAAAAGCCCCTTGACGCTGTCCACATAATGCAGGCGTTTCCCCCTCATTTCCTCCATAATCATGCGGACTAACAAAGCTAAATTGCGGTTTTCCCACTCATGAAAAAACAATGCCTTGTACGTAAGCTTTGCCAGCATATCCCGTTGGTAAAGCTCATTTCCCGGATACATTTCCGCTAAAAGCTGCGCCGGGTCCAAAAACAGATATTCCCAGAAACTCGCCCCTTCCTCCGGGTCGCTGATGGTGATATGGGGATAATTAGGCGGTATCACGCTGACCATGGCAGGCTGGTAACGCATAGAATGCTCATCTAACACCAAATCTCCCCCTCCGCTGCGGCAGTAGCCGATTTCCATCAGGTTATGAAAATGAAGCCTCGTCTCATCATGTCCGTAATCTCTAATCCAGGTTTCCCCCAGCAGCGCCAATACATATTCATTCTGCGGCACTTCATAAAACCTGAGTTCCATGGTTCCCGCTTTCTTTTTTTTCATTTCGGCTGCCCCCTTTTCGTCGTCACTTCGTTACACTCTTAAAAAAAACAGCGGAGCGGAATGCCCGCCCCGCTGCGTTTTCCCGTAGCTTAGTCGAAGTCAAATTTATCGAAACGTTTCATCATCGCACGATAACGGAAACGAATCATCTCATTTTTCTCCAATACGTCCTCTTCTGTTCCGGTATACTGACAGCGGAGACAATAATACTCTTTTTTGTCCTTATCGTAGAACATATCAATATCTAAATCCCTCATAAAGCAGGACGGGCATCTGTAATTTAATTTGCCTTTTCCAGATTGAGCCATGTTGAAAATACCTCCTTTTCTGCCATTGTCTTTTTATATCCCAGGGTAAACATCGGAGAGAACGCATATCCCTCGCGGATATAGCCCTCTGCTGCCCCATCTTCCGTACTTAAAGATACCTTTGTCTCTATCGGCGGAACCACTGCGCTCACTTCCTTTGCACCTGTTGCGGAAGCCTCACGGCATTTATACTCGTAATTGATAACTTCATCTCCGCAGGTTAAGGTAATGCCTGTCATATCCTCTGGATATTCGGTAGTACCGTAACATGCCACCATGTACTCGTTGATTTCCACCTTTGCGGACGGGTCGCTCATCTCTAAAATGTTACGCTCGATACGGATACGTCCGGTTCCCTCTTCAAAGTATTCTTTGGTCTGCAGTTTTACAGTCAGCCCTTCAAATTCAATATCTACCGGGTCTAAGGTAAGCACTCTTGCAGTGACGTTGCCGGAAGTGTCCTT
>JAGAIK010000236.1 GCA_017626625.1 Roseburia sp. | reverse complement strand
ATCACTCTTTCTCTCAGTTCTGCCAGTTGAACAAGAGCCGGGAAGTGACTTATACCCGTATCAGCCGCATTTTGCTGCATCTGATATTGCAAATCACAGAAGACACCTATGCACTGGGGCGTTTTTTAGACTATATTCCCTATCTGCGGATTTTAGGTTTTAAAAAATGCAATTCGTCATTGCTTTCTGTTATAAAGAAATCTGCTTCTGTTCCTATGATTTCTAAATTGGCGGATGCGTCTGTCTCCCTGTCCCCTGAGGCAATAAAACTTTTAGAAAAAGATATTTTTGCGGCAGACTTATATGAGCAGACAAAAAGCATAAAAAGCGGAACATCCTCCCGCAGTGAATATGCGCAGGAAATTGTGCGGATTTGATGAAATAAGTTTTTCTTTGCCAATCCTACTGTCCACTTAAAAGGAGCAGTACATGATTATAATTTCCAGCACAACTTACTTACTGAGCATAGCACTATATTTTCCCCTTTTATCTGATGCAATATCCAACACATCCATTGCCTGCTCGGCTGTCATTTTCAATTTCTGCATTAGATTTTTGATGTTCTGTAATTCAGCAGCTTCATAACCTTTTTCCATTCCTTTTTCCATTCCCTTTTCCTCAATGCCTTTGCTTAAATTACACATCGTTTCCACCTGCCTTTCCAAAATCTCCGTCATCGGAATATCAAAATCATTCTCTAAAATATCCTTTTTCTGCGTTGCCTTCATCTCTGATGACAATAGCACGCCAAGGAGTTTCAATATGTCATTATGTTTTCCGTTCTCCGGCTCCCCAAGACAGATTATAATCGCCTCTAGCAAATCATAATCCGCTTTTTTCTCCTGCACTTTCCCAACATAATTCTTTTCTCTCATGGAATATTAACATATCTTCACAAAAAAGAGTATCATAAAGAAATTCATTTGACAAGCCGCCGCAAAAAGCGTCAACACCGCAAAAAGCACCAGCGTGTCCGAATAGGAAAAACAACTATCCGGCAGTTAGCACCGGGAGAGCTGAACTGTTACAAGTTCTCATTTCTTTTTTCCAAAAGCTGCCGCCGCAATCAGCGCCACAAGGGGAACCGTACACACAATACCAATACTTCCGGCGATACTGCGTATCACCTCCACAGCCACAAAATCCGTATTCATCAACTGCTGAAAACTCACGCCGTAAGAATAAATCATCAGCATCATGTTGAAAGAATTTCCCGCAAATGCCAGTATCAGCGTATTAGACATGGTTCCCATGGCATCCCTGCCGATATTCATTCCGGAACGGAACAGCTCCCATGTCCCTAAGCCGGGATTCACCTCATGAAGCTCCGCAATGGCGGAGGTAATGCTCATCGCCACATCCATCACCGCACCCATACATGCAATCAAAATTCCACACAAAAACAAATCTTTCAACTGCAGCTTCGTAGTACTTGTAATTAACAGCAATGTTTCTGCCTCGTCCATCTGATAGGTTGTCACCGACATCATCTGCTGCGCCAATAGGGCAAAAAGCGCTCCCGCCAGTACGCCGCAGATACTTCCTATGGATGCCACAATCGTTTTCCTCTTTATGCCGTCAATCAGGAAAAAACTTACGAAATTGCATAATAAAATAAGAACTATCGTCACCAAAAGCACCGGATATCCCTTTAATGCCAAAGGTAGCAAAATCCAGATGATACAGACAATGGTAAAGATCAGACCTGCCACCGACTTTGCTCCTTTTTTCCCGCCAATGACAAGAAGCAGCAGGATAAATACCACTGCACACCCTATCATCTGGGGCACCCGGTAATAATTATAAATGGACACCTGAAAGTTTCCCTCACCAATGGTATCAATTCTTACTGAAACTTTGTCCCCTTCTAGCACCCGCACATTGTAGAGAGAACTGAAATAATTCTCTGCCATCACCTTTTTTCCCTGATATCTTCCTGTGAGGATTTCAAGTTCTAATTCCATGCTGCCCCGCCAGATTCCGTCCGCCGTATCATCTACCATTACATTATCCGCTATCACACGCTCCACTCTCGCCACTTCATATTCGATTCCCGATGTATCGCTGTTGTGATATACGGGTCTGTCTTTATTTGCAAAATATAAAAGTGCACAAAAGGCAATAGCAGCCAGTGCAATAAGCACTGCGCTGCCTGCCATTTTCTGCGGTGTATGAATCCCATGCTTTTTTAAATTCATTTCTTTCACCTGTTTTCGTATTTCTATCCTTACTTAATCTTTATCTTTTTCACCGCACTGTAAGTACCATATATCTTCTTTCCGTTCACGGTCTTATATGCCCGAACCTTTACATAATAGGTCTTACCCTTTTTCAGTTTGCTTATGGTCTTGCTCGTTGTTTTATAAGACTTCACCGCAACTGATTTTGTTTTTGCTTTCGTAAATTTCTTGCTTGTGGAATAAGTAATCTGGTATCCGGAAGCCTTGGCATCTTTTTTCCATTTCACCGTCATCCGGGCTGTTTTACTGCTTTTTACAGAAGAAATTTTTTCTTTTTTCGGCTGTACGGTAATCGTTACTTTCTTCACCGCTTTCTTATAGTTTGCGGATTCCTTTGACGTAATGGTGATGATTGCTTTACCGATATTTTTTACGGTTACTTTTCCTTTTGCATTTACCGTTGCAACTTTCTTTGCGTTTGTTGCGTAAGTGAGTTTTTCACCGGATACGGTCTTTGCTCCCAGAGAAAATGCCTTGCTGCCATATGCCTTTTTGACAGAAGTCCTGCTTACCGTAATTTTCTTAGCTGCCTTTTCGATGGTGAAATT
>JAGAIK010000235.1 GCA_017626625.1 Roseburia sp. | reverse complement strand
GAAAAGAATAAATTACTATAGTTCGCAACAACGAAAAAAATCGCTACAGCCCAGTAAATACAAGAGATGCAGCGATTTTTTCTTTTACTAACTGTCAAAGACGGGATTATAGCATGTGCGCCGGGAAAAGAAAAGCAGTCCCGCTAAGAAAATAAAAAGGGTTTTTTTAGAATTTCTTTCGATTTTTATCTATGGGCTCTTAAGTTTCTTTCGATAAGATAAGAACAGTAAAACGAGGAGGAAGGAAAAATGGATGTAGAAGTTATCATGCGGTACTTTGCAGATTACGGTTCCATTGCCATATTTGTCATCGTGCTGTTGGAATATCTGAATTTGCCGGGATTTCCGGCGGGAGTGATTATGCCCTTAGCAGGCATCTGGGCGGCGAGAGGGGAACTGAATTTTCTTTTTGCCCTTCTTATCACCGTTGCGGCGGGAGTGTCGGGAAGCGTCATCTTGTACGGCTTAGGCAGAGGCGGCGGAGAAGTTTTCTTAAAGCACTATTATAAACGTTTCCCAAAGCATGAAAAGCTGGTGGAGGAAAAAATAGGATATCTGAGAGAAAAAGGCTGCATGGGTATTTTCGTCAGTAAATTGGTCCCTATGGTGCGGACGCTGATTTCGATTCCGGCAGGCATTATGAAAATGAACTTCGGAAATTATGTTATAAGCTCCACCCTTGGAGTTGCGGTATGGAATTTCGTTTTTGTGGGAGCCGGGTATCTCTTCGGCGACGCAGTGTTTCAGATGTTTTAACGCAGGAGATGGCAAAAGAGGAAGAAAAGGAGGAACCTATGAAAATTGCAATGCTGACAAACAATTATAAACCCTATATCGGCGGTGTCCCGGTTTCCATCGAACATCTGTCGGAGGAATTGAGGAAGCTGGAGCATGAGGTATATATTTTTGCACCGAGCTATAAAAATCAGAAGGAGGAGCCCTTTGTCATCCGTTATCCCTCTTTTCCCGTGGGGATTGCGGGAGCTCCGGTGCCCAATGTGCTTACCGGGCTGTTCCGACAGAAGATGAAGGAATTACAGATTGACCTTATCCACGTGCACCACCCGGCAATCGTGGGAAATGTGGCATTGTCCCTGCGCAGGCAGTTGGGGATACCGGTGGTTTTTACCTACCACACCCGTTATGAGGAATATCTTCATTATATCAAACCGTTAGAGCAGACGGAGCGGCATACCGGAATAATAGACGCATATCTCCGCTATTTCTGCGGTCAGTGTGATTTGATTTTTGCACCGACACCGGGGATTAGCGACCATCTGCTGTATGAGAAAACCGTGGAAACTCCGGTGAGAATCCTTCCCACGGGTTTGCCGGAGGATAACTTTTCCCCGGAATTGCAGGAGGCAGCCCGCATCAAAGAACAATATCAGGGAAAGGCGGACTATCTGTTCTGTACGGTGGCAAGGCTGGCAAAGGAGAAAAACCTGGATTTTCTGTTGGAGTCATTGCAAAAGTTAAAGGAAGAGCTGGCACTTTCCGGAAAAAGATTCCGCCACCTGATGATTGGAGACGGACCGGAGCGGAGGCATTTAGAGGAAACCTGCCGGAAACTGGGAATAGAACAGGAGGTGGTTTTCCTTGGAAATGTGGAAAACGGGCAGATAAAAAATTACCATGCTGCCTGTGATTTGTTCCTGTTTACTTCAAAATCAGAAACCCAGGGAATCGTGGTGCTAGAAGCTATGGCTGCCGGAAATCCGGTGGTGGCGGTGGACGCTACGGGTGTTCGGGATGTGGTGCGGCATAAGGAAAATGGTATGCTGACAGTGGAGGATACCGTGAGTTTTGCGAAAGCGGCGGAGCAGGCATTGTGCAGTCCGGGACTGTATGAAACGCTGCAGAAGGGCGCGGAAAAAACAGCGGCTGAGTATGGGGAAAGCATGGTGGCGCGCCGGGCGGAAAGGCATTATTTACAAGTGCTAAATTCCTGTCAAAATCAGAGGATACATGCTATACTTAGATTAAATTTGAAAAACAGCAGAATTGGAGTATAGACATGGAAAAGTACAACATTTTAATCGTAGAGGACGACAAGGAAATCCGGGACGGGATTGAAATTTTTTTAAGAAGCCAGAATTACAATGTATGGAAAGCGGCAGACGGCATAGAGGGCTTAGAGCTGATTGAGCGGCATGAGATTCACCTTGCCATTGTGGACATTATGATGCCGCGGATGGACGGCGTGACCATGACGTTAAAGCTGCGGGAAAAGTATGAATTTCCGGTGATTATGCTCTCGGCGAAATCCGAGGAAACGGATAAGGTCATCGGTTTAAACATCGGGGCTGACGATTACGTGACAAAGCCCTTTACCCCGTTAGAGCTGATGGCGAGAGTCAACTCCCAGCTCCGGCGGTATATGAAGTTTTCCAACAAAACGGCTGTCACGGAGAAAAGCGACCGGGTACATATCATTGGGGGCATCGAATTAAATGAGGATACCGTGGAGGTATTTGTGGACGGAAAACAGGTAAAAATGACACCCATTGAGTTTAAGATTTTAACCCTCCTTATGAAAAATCCCGGCAGAGTTTATTCTGCGGAGGAAATCTATGAGAGGGTCTGGAACGAAAAGGCAATCAATACGGATACCATTATGGTACATGTGAGAAACATTCGGGATAAAATCGAAATTAACCCGAAGGAACCAAAATATTTAAAGGTGGTGTGGGGCGTTGGATATAAAATGGAAAAACAACCGTAAAAAAACAGGGATTACTATTCTGGTGCTTCTGGCGTTGGCGCTGGCAACCGTGGCATTTTTCCCGGGGATTAACCGCAGGGGACAGGAAAATTTGCAGAAAGCAGAGGAAACGTCGGAGGACTCCGGAGATATATCTGCCGATGAAGCAATTTTTGAAGGATTGTATAGAGGCTGTTATGTGTTGTATAAGGAAGAGACGGAGCGGCAGACCGGTGTAGAGAAGAAGGGCTCTGACCTGTTTATTGAGGCATATCCTGCGGCGGCAGAAATTGCAGAGACGGAAGAGGATATGAAGCTGGCGGTCGATCAATTTGTGAATGAGACGATAGATGCGTGGACGACGGAATTTGAAGAATATCGTTCTTCGATAGATTATTGCGTGATAGGGGAAGACGGAGTAACCAGCTCGAATACCAGTAAGCCCTTAGACGAGGTGTTAAAATATACGTCTACGATTGAGGATTTAGCCTATGATTATTCTGATATATTTGGTATTTCCTTTGATGAAAACGGGGCAATGAACGTAGAGTCTTATTTTAGCCGGACGGTGGGAAGAGGGGACGATTTCATTAAGATATTGGGAAAAATAGACCGGAAAAACCTGCTTGCCTCCGAATTTACAGACCAATACGGCGATACCCAGGGCAGATTAAAAAAACCGAAAAATTTACAGGTGATTTTTGCTGTTCCTTCAACTTATCCTCTGTCAGAGATTGTGGGGGAAGGTGCTACATATGCAGACTACTGGCGGCAGCAGGACGCTTACGGGGAAGCGGGG
>JAGAIK010000234.1 GCA_017626625.1 Roseburia sp. | reverse complement strand
GGAAAAAGGAACCATCGACGAGATTTTCTATGACCCAAGACACCCTTATACCTGGGGACTTCTTTCCGCCATGCCGGACTTAGATACAGAGGACGAGAGACTTTACACGATACCGGGGTCACCGCCAAACCTGTTAAAAGAGAAGCCGGGAGATGCCTTTGCACCCCGTAACCGCTACGCCTTGGAAATTGATGACAAAGCGGAACCCCCGATGTTCCAGATTACAGAAACGCATTATGCGGCAACCTGGCTGTTAGACGAGAGAGCGCCCAAATGCGAATTGCCGGAGGAACTCCGGGAAAGAATCGAACGGATGAAAAAGGAGGCGAAAGCATATGACAGGAAATGAAAAGACAGAACCGCTTCTTAGCGTGGAGGGCTTAAAACAGTATTTTAAAGTCAGCAGCAGCTATACGGTTCATGCCGTGGAAAATGTCAGCTTTGAAATATATCCCGGGGAAACCTACGGGCTGGTGGGAGAATCCGGCTCCGGAAAATCCACCATCGGCAGAAGCATCATCCGGCTCTATGACCCCACCGCCGGAAAAATCAGCTTTAACCATATGGATATCAGCGGAAAAATGAGCAAAAACGACAACCGCTCCCTGCGCACCCAGATGCAGATGATTTTTCAGGACCCCATGGCGTCCTTAAACCCCAGAAAAAAAGTAGGAGACATCATCGGCGAGGGACTTGATATCCACCATATGTACCAGAGCCGTGCGGAGCGGGAAGAAAAAGTAAAAAACATACTTGCCAAAGTAGGACTTGCACCGGAACACGCCAGCCGCTATCCCCACCAGTTCTCCGGCGGACAGAGACAGCGTGTGGGAATTGCCCGCGCACTGATTATGAACCCCAAATTAATCATTGCCGATGAATGTATCTCTGCCCTCGACGTATCCATTCAGGCGCAGGTAGTAAATCTGATGAAGGACATTCAACAGGAGACGGGAACAGCATATTTGTTTATCGCCCATGACCTCTCCATGGTAAAATATATCTCCGACAGAATCGGCGTCCTGCACTTAGGACACCTGTTAGAAACAGGCACCACCGAAGAGATATTCGAAAACCCCATACACCCCTACACCAAAAGCCTCCTCTCCGCTATCCCCGCACCTAACCCCATCGTGGAGAAGCAGCGCATAGCAGAAACCTATGACTACAAAACCTCAGGAATTGACTATAACCGGGGCACAAGCCATCTGGTTTCCGGACAGCATTACGTAAAATGCACGGATGAGGAATTTAAAAACTGGACAAACTAAGAATAATATTTTTGAATGCCTTCGCCTGTCGGTTATTTGTAAACGGAAAACACGGTGTAAGATATTCTACAAATCTTTCTTCCTTCAAATTCTTGCTTCGGGCATCAAAAGGTGCTTGCCGATAACTGATATTGGCAGATTGCACAAAGGAGGCTCTGTTTTTGTGACTATGGGAAGAGATTAGATGTTCTTAGAAATCTGCAAGACACCCAGCAACGCCCAGCCACGGACGGCTGGGCGAGGTACAACGGCGCCATGGAAGGCGCCTTTGTACCGTTTGCGTCCCTCCCCCGCCACCTCCGGCAGCAGATTTCTTAGAACATCTTATCTCTGTACATCGGAACAAAAACAGAGCCTCCTTTGTGCAATCTGCCCCATAACCTCATCCAAGCCCCCCATTTGACACCCGAATCAAATATTGCAAAATATCATGGAAAAGGGTAATATTTTAATTAGGTATTACAACCCAGTCAGAAATTGGCAATGAAAATGTTTGTTAGGAGGAAATGCAGATGAAGAAAATCGGATTATTAACCAGCGGCGGCGACTGCCAGGCATTAAATGCAGCAATGCGGGGAGTGGTAAAAGGACTCAGCGGAAACGTAGACGGATTAGAGGTTTACGGCTTCCTAAACGGATACAAAGGATTGATTTACGGAGATTACCGCCTTCTGACATCCGCCGATTTTTCAGGCATTCTCACAAAGGGCGGAACCATTTTAGGTTCTTCCAGACAGCCGTTTAAACAGATGCGTGTGCCGGATGCAAACGGACTTGACAAAGTGGAGGCGATGAAATCCACCTATTATAAATTAAATTTGGACTGCCTTGTGATTTTAGGAGGAAACGGAACCCAGAAAACAGCCAATCTTTTGCGGGAAGAGGGCTTAAACATCATTCATCTTCCCAAGACGATTGACAATGACATTTACGGCACGGATGTTACCTTTGGTTTCCAGAGCGCCATCAACATTGCCACGGATTGTATTGACTGTATTCACACCACAGCGGCTTCCCACAACCGTGTCTTTATCGTGGAAGTGATGGGACATAAGGTGGGCTGGCTGACCCTCTATGCCGGAGTGGCAGGCGGCGCAGATATTATATTGCTTCCGGAAATCCCCTATGATATCGAGAAAGTCATTGAAGCCATCAACAAGCGTACCACAGCAGGAAAAGGGTTCACCATCTTAGCGGTGGCAGAGGGAGCAATCTCTAAGGAAGACGCCGCACTTTCCAAGAAAGAGTACAAGGAAAAGGTGGCAAAGAGAAAATATCCTTCTGTTTCCTACGAGATTGCAGATAAGATATTCCAGGAGACGGGCGTGGAAGTCCGTGTTACCGTGCCGGGACATACCCAGCGCGGTGGAAGCCCCTGTCCTTTTGACAGAGTGCTCTGTACAAGACTTGGCTCCGCAGCGGCAAAAGCCATCATGGACGAAGACTACGGCAACATGATTGCCATGGTAAACGGCAAGACAAAACGTGTGCCGCTTAGCGAGGTGGCAGGAAAATTAAAAACCGTTGACCCGGACAGCCAGATGATTAAAGAAGCAAAACGCATAGGAATCAGTTTCGGAGACTAAAGTTCGCAGGAACCATATATCGAAGTTCCTGCGAACAGAAGAATGCAAAAGCGGCATTCTTCCCCGGAATCGAGAGAGCTATCGAAGCCCCTTCGCGTTAGAAGAATGCAAAAACGGCATTCTTCCCTGGAGTCGAGAGAGCTAGAATTATAGTAAAAGAGGAAATGAAATGTCATATACGGCTCTATACCGTAAGTTCCGCCCCAGTGAGTTTGAGGATGTCAAGGGGCAGGACCATATTGTTACAACTTTAAAAAATCAGATTAAGGCGGACCGTATCGGTCACGCCTATCTGTTTTGTGGGACAAGGGGGACGGGGAAGACCACCATTGCAAAGATTTTTGCTAAGGCGGTCAACTGCGAGCACCCGGTGGACGGAAGTCCCTGCGGGGAGTGTCCTTCCTGCAGGGCCATTGCAGCGGGAAGTTCCATGAATGTGATTGAGATTGATGCCGCTTCCAACAACGGTGTGGATAATATCCGCCAGATTCGGGAGGAAGTGGAATACCGCCCCACAGAGGGAAAATATAAAGTCTATATTATTGATGAGGTTCATATGTTATCCATAGGAGCCTTTAATGCGCTGCTCAAAACCTTAGAGGAGCCGCCCTCCTATGTGATATTTATTTTGGCGACGACGGAGGCGCACAAGATACCCATTACCATTTTATCAAGATGTCAGCGGTATGATTTTCGCAGGATTTCCATTGATACCATTTCTGCAAGACTGATGGAGCTGATGGAAAAAGAGCAGGTCACGGTGGAGGAAAAGGCAATCCGCTATGTGGCGAAGGCTGCGGACGGTTCCATGCGTGATGCCTTAAGCCTGTTAGACCAGTGCATTGCTTTCTATTTAGGGCAGGAGCTCACCTATGACAGGGTGCTTGAGACGTTAGGTGCGGTGGACACTGAGATTTTCAGCCGCCTGCTCCGCCAGATATTAGACAAAGATGTCACGGGAGCCATCGGCACCATCGATGAGATGGTGGTAGAGGGCAGGGAGTTAGGACAGTTTGTGACGGATTTCACATGGTATCTGCGGAACCTGATGTTAGTGCAAAGTTCTGATGATATGGAGGATGTGCTAGATATCTCCACGGAAAATCTTGCCCTGCTAAAAGAAGAAGCAGAAATGGTAGATATCGACATATTGATGCGCTATATCCGTATT
>JAGAIK010000233.1 GCA_017626625.1 Roseburia sp. | reverse complement strand
CAGGTTTCTGCTTCCATCTAAGAGAACCTCTCCATTCAATGTCCAGTAATTATGCTCCACAACATGTTTTAAGTTTATGAACTGCTCCTCGTTCCCCTTTATCTGAATTTTACTTTCACAAGACACCTTAAATGCTCTTATCACTCCGTTTAATATTTGCGTTCCATCTAAATTCCAACTGCCATCCAGCATCAGATAATTATAATTTATAATCACTAACACTGTTCGATATCTCATAAATAACCGCTCTGTCAATTCATTCATGGTTATATAGTACCGAAACAGGTAATTGTCCTTTGCCCCAGAGTATTTTATTTGCCTGACGGTATTTTTTAGTACCTCAAACGCCACAGGTTCTATAAAATCTATGTCATTTTCTAAAAGAACATAAAACTCAGCCCATCGGCTTTCATCCCCAAGCAATTCCTCTGCTCTTATTAAAACCGGATTTTCATATCCGAGCGCCTTTACCGCCATTAGTACCCCTGCATCGGTTCCGCCTAACCGTTTTATTTCAATATACCAAGCAATCCTCCTTCTGTAGCTGTCGTTACTTTCTCCCGGATTTCTGCTCATTCTCCGGTCTGCAGCATGTACTGGCAGCATAATGTCATCACAGGTTGCAATCATCCCCTCTTCCCGTGCCCGGTAAATATCTTCCAAGCACTCATCAAACCATTCGCCCAACACATCGCACAGGATATACCAGTTATTAATAGTTTTTTTTACCCGTTTAAATGGAGAGGTAAGAAGGTAATACATGTAATCTTTAAAATTATCATAAGCCATATTCACCGCCTCCCACATTAGTAACCCTGATATTCAGATTTCCCAGTAAAATAACATTCCCTTTTTCAAGTTCAATGTCCTCGCTAGGTTGTGATATCACTGTTTTTTTATAATCACTGATATTATTCGCCAGCACCACCCGGATACTGTCAAGATACAGGCTATTCATATCCTCTCTATCTGTCAGCTTCAGCATATTTTCTATCAGATATTCCGCCTGTTCTTTTACTCCGTCTGTGGATACATCTTTTGACAAATATATTGTTAAATCAATATCTTGTCTAACTATCGTTGCGGAACGGCATAAAAAATCATCATAATTCCCTTTTAAATATTCGACCGCCTGCCCTACCTCTTTGAGCAATGTCTCCGTAGCCTCTCCAACGGAGCTTGTTACTACGATATCAACAGTGCCCTGACCTCTAGGATGTTGTGAATCAATCTCAACATTTAACACACCCGGAACGGTCTTAGCAGCATTCTTCAGCTTGGCATCTGTTGTCCGCTCCGCTGCCTCTTCAAACACATCCAGAGTTCTGCTTCTAAGACTCTCTATACTTTCCGTCTCTGTTCCCTCACGGTACAGCCATCCACTTTCATTGGTGACGCTGCTGACGCCACTTAAATGTATCATAGAGATAGTTATTTTCCCGGCAGGGAGATTATAGTCCGTTCCGCTCTTCTCTGCCTCCACCAGAACCCTTCCAACCTCTTGTCCCTCTTCGATTATGGTATCCTCTACCGCATAAAACTTGTACTCCCTGCCATTTATATCCGGCAACGTCTTAAACATGTGCCCTTTACTGATAAGCAGCGTTCCGGCAAATTCCTCCCGGTAAATTGTGATATAACCTGACGCTTTTACTGCCTCTCTTAAAAACTTTCCATAATCGGCAGCCTTTACTATCATGCCTTCCCCTTCTGCGTGCTTAATAAAACAGGAGTTTAAGACGGTTCTTGCAAGCTGTTTTATTTCAATCCCAACCCGGACGCTGATGCGGATTAAATGATAGAACACACCGCCTTTATTGAAATTATTAATAATGAAGCCCTTTTCT
>JAGAIK010000018.1 GCA_017626625.1 Roseburia sp. | reverse complement strand
TTCATCCCCTCCACTTTCTTCCAACTATCATTCCCATTCTCCAGACAAACCGCCGGAAGAATACAAGTATCAAACCCCAGCTTCGCCGCCTCCGACACACGCTGCTCCGCCATGCTGACCGCGCGCACCTCGCCGCTTAACCCTACTTCTCCAAAACAGATAACCTTCTCATCAATCGGGCGGTCTTTATAGCTTGACATCACCGCCAGCACAATCCCAAGGTCAATCGCCGGCTCATTCATTTTGATACCCCCGGCAATATTGACATAAGCATCGCAATCCCCCAATTTCAGCCCAATTCGTTTCTCTAAAACCGCCATCAGCAAATTGACCCGGTTAAAATCCGTTCCCGCCGCCGTCCTTCTGGGAATCCCAAAATTGCTGTGGCACACCAGTGCCTGCACCTCGATTAAAATGGGACGTGTCCCTTCCATGGAACAGGTGACCACAGAACCGCTTGCCCCTTCCGGTTTTCCACTCAGCATATATTCCGACGGATTTTCCACTTCCGCAAGACCGTTCTGGCGCATTTCAAAAACGCCGATTTCATTGGTGGAGCCGAAACGGTTTTTCACCCCTCTCAAAATACGGTAGGCAGCATGACGGTCGCCTTCAAAATACAGCACCGTATCCACCATATGTTCTAATACCCTGGGACCTGCCACTACCCCTTCCTTCGTCACATGTCCCACAATAAAAATGGAAATCCCCATTCCTTTCGCTATCTGCATAAAGGTAGAAGTCGCCTCCCTCACCTGGGAGACGCTGCCCGGTGCAGAGGACACTTCCTCCTGATACATGGTCTGGATAGAATCAATAATCACCATCTGGGGCTTTTCCCGGTTTATCACAGTTTTTATGGTATCTAAATTCGTCTCACATAAAAGGCTTAAGCTGTCCCGGAACGTGCCGATACGCTCTGCCCGGATTTTAATCTGCTGCAGGGATTCCTCCCCGGAAATATAAAGCACCCGGATATCCTGCTCCGCTAAATTTTTACAGACCTGAAGTAAAAGAGTGGATTTTCCGATACCGGGGTCGCCTCCCACCAGCACCAGGGAACCCTGCACAATTCCACCGCCCAATACCCGGTCTAATTCCTTCATCTGGGTGGAAACCCGCTCGTCCGCAGACATTTCTATCTGAGAAAGGGGAATCCCCTTCGCCTCCGTTCCGCTGCTGCTTTTGGGTTTCCCCGCACTTTTTTTATCAATGATTTCTTCCACAAAGGTATTCCACTCTTTACATGCCGGACACTGCCCCATCCACTTTGAGGACTCATGTCCGCAGGACTGGCAGAAAAATACCGTTGTCTTTCCTTTTGCCATATGTATTCTACTCCTATCTTTCCATGTCTCAGAACCAAAACGATGCTCTGCATACTATCTTTTAAGAACGAAAATGCAGTACCCGGAATAACCTTCCGAATACTGCACTTTATCCTTCTGCTTAGAACATCTGAATCTTAACGGAAAACTTTATTCTTCTGCCTAGCACTTCTGAATCTTAACAGAAACCGCCTGCTCCCCAAGCTCTACGCTGAGGCTCAGTTTTCCGCCGAGATTGGTCTTCATCTTGCCTGCATCTGCTCCGTCAATCTCGATGTCGTACTCTGCTTCACTCTCTAATTCTACCGTGACCTGAGCGTCCTCTGCGCCTTCTACCGAAAATGTCATACCTGTATCGGTTGCATTTAAGTTCGTAACAGCAGTTCCCGGAACGGATTCATATACAAACATTCCGTTACGCTCTAACTTCGTAATCTCATTGTAGGTTTTCACCTTGTATATGTCTCCCTGATGTTCAAAATTGTCCAGCTTTGCCTTCGCTCCTAAGGTGTAGTCTCCAAAACTGATTGTTCCGTCTGCTTCTGAACGAATTAACTCACTAATAACAGCCATTTTTTCCTCCTGTGGGAACCTTTCATCTCCCCATTTGTAATTTTGTATTGTATTCCGCCTTTGCCGGCGTCATGACAACCGTTTTCTTTCCGGTATTCCGCCCGGAAATGTATTTTTGTCTTTGCGCTTATTATATACTATCTGCCGTTTCATTTCCAGTCATTTTGTTATGATTCACAAAGATTTTCTTTTTGCCGGAGACTGTGCCCTCCGCCGTTTTTATATGGTTTCAAACACAATCTGATTCTTCTTTGTGGTAACGATGACTGCACTGTTTTGTTTCACACTGCCGGATAAAATTTCCTCTGCCAGCTTATCCTCAATCTCGTTCTGGATTTTCCGGCGCAGGGGTCTTGCACCGTATTTCGGCTCGTATGCCTTTTCCACAATATAATTTTTCACAGAATCCCGCACCGTCAGGCTGATGTTCATCTGTTTTTTGCAGCGCTCCGCCACCTCTTTTACCATCAGGGTCACAATCTGTTTCATATCCTCTTTGTTCAGAGAACGGAATACGATTGTCTCATCGATTCGGTTTAAAAATTCCGGCTTGAAAATGCGGCGCACTTCTTCCATAACGCTGCCCTTCATCCGCTCGTAATTCTGTTTTTCATCATCCGATGAGGCAAAGCCCAGTTTCTTGGGCTCCACAATCGCCTGTGCCCCGGCGTTGGAGGTCATAATAATGATGGTGTTTTTAAAGTCCACCTTCCGCCCCTGGGCGTCGGTAATATGACCGTCGTCTAACACCTGCAGCAAAATATTGAACACATCGGGATGTGCTTTTTCAATCTCATCAAACAAAATGACAGAATACGGATTTCTGCGCACCTTTTCGCTGAGCTGACCGCCGTCCTCATGTCCCACATAACCTGGCGGTGAGCCTATCATTTTGGAAACGCTGTGTTTTTCCATATATTCGGACATATCGACCCTTATCATGGACTGCTCGTTTCCGAAAACCGCCTCCGCTAACGCCTTGGATATCTCGGTTTTTCCCACGCCGGTGGGTCCTAAGAACAGGAAAGAACCGATGGGGCGTTTCGGGTCTTTTAATCCTACCCGTCCTCTGCGCACCGCTTTTGCCACTGCGGTGACAGCCTCCTCCTGACCGATGACACGCTTGTGAAGGGTCGCCTCTAATTTACGCAGTCTTGCGGCTTCTCCCTCTGCCAGCTTTTTCACCGGAATCTTTGTCCAGCCGGAGACAATTTCTGCGATTTCTTCCTCTCCCACCGACAGATTTTTTCTCCGCAGCTCCCGTCTTGCCTTGGCATATAGCTTTTCTAACTCCGCTTCTAAGGCTTCCTTTTCCTCTTTGTGGATTCTTGCCGTCTCAATATCACCGTTTTTCAGCGCCTCTAACAGCTCACTCTCTTTTTCCTCTATCTCCCTGCGCAATGCGGCAGCCGCCTCCGGGTGGGTTCCCACTCCAAGCCTTACCTTTGCCGCCGCCTCATCCATCAAGTCGATTGCCTTATCCGGCAGGAAACGGTCATTGATATAGCGAGCCGACAGCCTCACCGCTGCTTCTACGCCCTCATCCGTAATGGTAACCTGATGATGTTTTTCATACTGGTGGCGCAGCCCCATCAAAATCTCGATTGCTGCTTCCTCTGTGGGTTCTTCCACTGTCACCGGCTGGAAACGCCGCTCTAATGCTGCGTCTTTTTCCACATGCTTACGGTATTCCTCCACCGTAGTGGCTCCGATAATCTGAATCTCCC
>JAGAIK010000232.1 GCA_017626625.1 Roseburia sp. | reverse complement strand
TCAAATCCTCCATATCCTCTTCCGAATTCTGGTATTTCTTCGCCACATGCGCCACTAACCGCATATTGCGCAATGTCAGTTCATTTTTTGCCGCAGGGTCGCCTTCCCTGATTCTTTTCAGGCAGTCGCTCTCCTGTTCCGGCGTTAGGGGAGATAAAAAAGTTTTCAAAACGCACCTTAAAAACTTTATTGATACATTCTATGTTTTGGCCAGGTTTTCCGTGCTTTTCCCCTTTTATTTTCCTGTTTTTTCTATAAGTCCGGAAAAATTTCAGGAATTTGGGCTTGTCACGACATATTTTTTCTTTATAATAGGGCAGGAAGCCATTTCTTACACGGGATTTTAAAAGGAATAGGCAAAAAGCCATTTGTTACACAGGATTTTGAAAGGAATAGTATGATTCGGAATTTCACCTATCAGATAAAAAAAGAACAGGAGGGCATGACCGTGCGGGAATATTTAAAAGCCCACGGCTTTCCCAATGCTGTATTTGTGCGGCTGAAAAAGACCCCGGAGAGCATTCTGTTAAACGGCGTCTGGGTCTATGTCACCGCCCCTTTGCACACCGGGGACCTGCTCTCGGTCACGCTGACAGAAATGGAGGGTTCCAAAAATATTACCCCCTCCTTCCTGCCCCTCTCCGTCTGCTATGAGGACGAGGATATTCTGGTGGTAGATAAGCCCGCCCACATGCCAGTCCACCCTTCCATGGGGCACCATGAAAACACCCTTGCCAACGCCGTCACCGGCTATTATGCAAAGCAGGGCATTCCCTATACCTTCCGCTGCGTCAACCGCCTCGACCGGGACACCACGGGGCTTACCATCTTAGCAAAGCATATGTTAAGCTCCGCCATTTTAAGCACCCAGGCTGCCCGCCGGGAGATTTCCAGGGAATATCTCGCCATTGTAGAGGGGCTCACCCCGGATTCCGGAACGGTGGACGCTCCCATCGCCCGGAAATCAGATTCCGCCATTGAGCGGGTGGTGGATTTCCGCCGGGGAGAGGCTGCCGTCACCCATTACCGCAGGCTCGCCTATGAAAACGGGCTTTCCCTGTTATCCCTGCACTTAGAGACGGGGCGCACCCACCAGATTCGGGTGCATATGAAATACATCGGACACCCCCTCATTGGAGATTTTCTCTACAATCCGGAAAGCAGAATCATGAAGCGGCAGGCGCTTCACGCCTACCGCTTGCAGTTTACCCATCCCGTCACCGGGGCATTTATAGATTTGAAAGTTCCTCCTGCAGCGGATATGGCAGCCGTTTTTCCAGACTTTTCCGCATTTTAATCAGGATATCCTTCTCATAGGGCACCTGCCCCTTTAACACCTTATACTTTAGGAATGCGTTGACAGTGTCCTCCCCTTTTACGGCAAGGTACACCAACAGCAGCTCTAACATCGCCTTGGTGTCCTCATGGAGAATGTATTTTCCCCGCCCCTTTAAATAATATTTCAGGGCACTGTCGTCCCGGTACGCCTCCTTCTGGTAGTTCTTCGACGCAGAAACCCGGTCCACATACATCTCCGCCACATAGCGCAGGGGCATTTTCATTCCGCAGATGACGTCATGCTCCGTCCCCTGTTTTCCCACGCCATAATCAATCCAGTACTCCATATGATGTTTATTTCTCCCCTTGTGGTGCAGCCATGCGGAGGAATAGCCCAACTCCTCCCGTTCCGCATTGTTAGGACTCATATTTCCCTGATAATATTTACAGCCCACCAGAAACTCTGTAGGGGTATATTTTGACAGGTCATGAAGAAGCCCCTGCCGGTACAATCCGATTTTAAAACATCCCTCCATCACCAGCTTTTTGTGATGGTTAATCGTACGCAAATGTTCTAACGCTTTCATTTTGATTCCTTCTTTACTTTCCAATTAATA
>JAGAIK010000231.1 GCA_017626625.1 Roseburia sp. | reverse complement strand
GCAAAGGCTCGTTATGAGCACTTACAGAGATTAGTTGAGCTTTACAAATAATCTTTGATAAGCAGATTTTAAAGAAATGTACGCCCAATGGCGATAAGAAAAGGCACAGCCTCATGCAATATGGGCTGTGCCTTTTCCATGTTTGCACTGCAAGTACCTTGTTAGCGGAAAAATTTTGGCTTTAATGCTATTTTAATATTTTCTGTATAAAATAAACCGCAGAAAAAGAAAGAGGAAATGAACAGACATATGGTTTGGAGGATTCATGCGGATATTAGTAGTAGAAGATGAAAAGGATATGAACCGGATTATCGTCCGAAGGTTAGAGGCGGAAGGCTATTGCGTGGATACCTGTTATGACGGGGAGAGCGCCTATGATTATTTGTGCATGACGGAGTACGACGGAGTGCTCTTGGATGTGATGCTGCCTAAGATGGACGGCTTTACGGTTTTAAAAAAGGTGCGCAGCAAGGGAATTGTGACGCCTATTCTGCTTCTGACGGCAAAGAGCGATGTCACTGATATTGTGCAGGGACTCGATTTAGGAGCGGACGATTATGTGGTAAAACCCTTTGATTTTCAGGAACTCCTGGCGAGGATCAGGCTGATTACCCGGAAAAAGGCGGAAGTTCACGAAAATATTTACAACTGCGGAGACCTGATGGTGGATTGCAACAAACGGACGGTAAAACGGGGAGAAAAGGACATAGAGCTTTCTCCAAAAGAGTATTCTGTGTTACTGTATTTAATCAGAAATCAGAATATTGTGGTGACCAGAGAGCAGATTGAGGCTAATATCTGGGATTTTGAACGGTACGGCAGCTCCAATCTGGTAGACGTTTATATCCGATATCTGAGAAAAAAGATTGACGATGGTTTTGAAAAAAAGATGATTCAGACCATCAGAGGGGTGGGATATTTATTAAAAGAAACAGAGTAAAATCAGTTTCCATTATGAGGTATCTTATTGTTCTGCCGTCGCTGGCGATATCTGTTATGGCGGTGGTTATGCTGGTGCTGGTGCATATTTTATCCAATGCGGCGGTGGAGTATGACGTGAAAAAGACGCTGGCAGGCGGCGTAAGGGTGAATCAGAAACTTTTGTCGGTGAAAGAGGGAAAGTTAGAGATACCGGAAGATTTTGAATATAAAAGTGATAATATTTATTTTTTAATACTGGAACAAAACGGTGCTGTCATTTCAGGAGAATATCCGGAAGGTTTTGCTGCGGAAGTCCCTGTGGACTTGACGAAAACCAGGTCCGTTAAGTGGGAGGGGGAGCAATACCTCATTAAGGATGTCAGGATAAAAAATACGGAGAAAGATTTCTATGCGCTGCGCGGTGTCGTAAAGAAAGCAGATATTTACAGCAGCTATAAAAGCATAGAGACTATCTCCTATCTGAGCATTCTGGCAGTATTCTGCGTGATTACGGCGGGTGGAGTGATTTTGTTCCGGCAGATTTCCAGAGTAATTAAAGATATGTGCCAGTCCATAGAGAATATCGGGCAGAATGCGGATATGTCCCAGCGTCTTGAGGAAGACGACCGCATTTATGAAATCAGGGTATTAGCCCAGGCAAACAACCGGATGTTAGACCGGTTAGAGCAGATGTTCCGGCAGCAGGAGCAGTTTACTTCTGATGTCGCCCATGAGCTGCGGACCCCGATTGCGGTGGTGATGGCGCAATACCAGTGTGTCAGGGAGGAAAATGCCACCAGGGAGGATTTGGTGGAGGCACTTGAGGTGATTCACCGGCAGTCCGCCAAGATAGAAAAAATTATTGTCCAGCTTTTGAATTTTTCAAGGTTAGAGCAGGGAAGAATGCAGTTAGGAAAAGAAGAGATAGACCTTGTGGAGATTGTGCAGTCTGTCTGTGAGGAACAGCAGGAGAAAGCAGGGGAAGAAATTGAGATTGAAATGCGTTTGTCCCCGGCTTATGGAACAGGCGATATTGAGTTAATCGCCATTGTGATTCAAAATCTGATTATGAATGCGATTAAGTTTAGCCTGAACAGGGGAAAAATTGAGGTGAGTACAGGTACGCGGGGAAGTGATATTTTTGTATCGGTAAAGGACTATGGAATCGGGATTGACGAGGAAGAACTTCCCAGGATATTCTTTCGTTTTTATAAATGTGACAAGTCAAGAAACATCGAGGGCTTTGGACTGGGTCTGCCGCTGGCAATGAAGATTGCGGAAAAGCATGGTGGAACGATAGAGGTTATCAGCAAATTGGGAGAGGGGAGTACCTTTACTCTGATTTTGCCGGGAAAAGAAAATTAGAGGGCACTATATAGTACCCTCTAATTTTGTCCCCAGTTTATTTCTGATGTTGTAGTCAAAAAATTTCATATTTCAGAAGGAATTTCTGTTTCAGAAGAAGTTTCAATTTTCGCAGTTTTGTCTGATGGTTTCCGTTTCTGTAACGTCTGCTTCGGTATCTTTTGTTTCTACGGCTTTCGTTTCGGTAGCGTCAGTCTCAGTGTCTTCTGTTTCTGTGGTGTTCGTTTCTGTGTTGTCAGTCTCAGTGTCTTCTGTTTCTATGGCTTCCGTTTCGGTAACGTCAGTCTCAGTGTCTTCTGTTTCTGTGCTGTCCGTTTCTGTGTTGTCAGTCTCCGTATCCTCCGTTTCTATGGTGTCTGTTTCGGTGGTGTCAGTTTCCGTATCTTCCGTTTCTGTGGTTTCTGTTTCGTTGGTATCCGTTTCAGTCATTTCCGTCTCTCCGGTATCCGGGTTTTCCGTCTCGTCTGTTTCAGCTCTTTATGGAGTGTCCTCATCCAGACTCAAAAGTTCTTCCTCTATCAGCAGGTCTGCAACATTTGAGTAAGCGCTTCTGTCATCGTTGCTTAATATTGCACGTACTTTAAAATGATAAGTCTCTCCAACATCAAATGCCAGCGTTTCTCCATCCGCTTTATAATCGGTACAGACATAAGTAAGCTCCGCCGCATCCCTGGTGGTTTTTATTTTTACAAAACTTTCATCCGAATCGGAAGAACAGTAAATCTGATATTTTACGGCATCTGGAAATGCACTCCAGGCAAGGGAAAGTTTACCGTCAACGATTTTTGCGGTGAGCTGTATATTTGCCTGAAGATAGATTTCATCGGAAAATTCACCGTAGAATTTCTGTCCGTCCTTTGTCACATAAGCTCTTACTTTATAATAATAGGTTGTGCCGGAAACAGTATCCTTATCCGTATAAGAGGTTTTGGTTCTGTCGGTTAGCTGCGTATAATTGCCGTCCGATGAGGTGGAACGGAAAATTTCATAACCGTCTGCATCTTTCTGGGCTTTCCAGGAAAGCGTGATGTTTTTACCGTTTACAGAGCAGCCGTCTGTATTCCGTTCCGTTTTACCAGTGGTGGCGGTAATGGTCAGCGTGTTGGAATAGGAACTGAAAAGCGCTGCTTTTTCATT
Source organism: Roseburia sp. (assembly GCA_017626625.1). Classification (GTDB taxonomy): domain Bacteria; phylum Bacillota; class Clostridia; order Lachnospirales; family Lachnospiraceae; genus Roseburia. Next base: position 1,136 of record JAGAIK010000231.1, on the reverse strand, counting down.
GGCATTGCTTGTGCCTGGCATATATTTAAAACTGCGTATTTTGTAAGTGTATGTCTCTCCGGAAACCAGTTCGTCATCTTTGTATCCTAACACAGTAGAATCCATAATCGTAGCGATTTTCTGGTCGTTCCGGTAAATCTCATAACCGTCAACATAGTCTACCTTTTTCCAGAAAAGAACGGCAGTATTTGTGGCATCCATAGTTACACTGCCTAAGGTTGGCTTCCGGTCAATTTCAGGCATGTTTTGATACTTGGATTTCTTGAAGCCGCTGATTTTTTTCCAGCTCTTTAAATTCGTGTATTTTACCAACTGGTTTGTAAATTTGAAGGACTGGGAAGTGTCAATATTCTGGAATACATGCCAAATCATACGTTTGTTGTGGGAACTATCGCAAAGCCCCCAGTAGCAGCCGTCTTTCATTTCCGCAGGATTGTCAAAATGCCTGCCGTAGATAAAGGATTCAATCATGCTGTTGCCCTCACACATATAGTAAGCGTAGGCATAAGCCGCTGCCTGCACCGCCTCCCCCTTTGTAGAGTTGAAGGATTGTTCAGAGAGCATGATGGTATAGTTTTTGCCAAAATTTTTCTTTACGTAATTAGTCAGTACCGTTAGGTTCTTAAAAGTGACATATTTGCTGTTAGCAGAGTTAGTGGCGAGGGAGTCATCCCAGAAAACCGGGTCCACCAACCCCTGGGGATAAGCGTGGTAGGCAATGTGAAATACGATTTTGCCCTTTGCGTTTATCTGTTTATAAAATTCGTCTAAAGTAGCTTTCGCAGTAAAATACTGTTTGCCGGAATTATCTGCATCTATGTTCCAATTATGGTCTAAACTTATGTAAACATTGGATTTTTTGCTGACACTTCGTACGGCGTTATAACAGATACGGAATGCTCTTGCATAATTCTCCATATATGCGGAAAGATTTTTGCCGCCGCCGTAATTCCATTGACCAGGGGTGTTCACCTCGTTGCCCAAAATCCAGCCGGAAACAAAATTTTCCTTTGTTCCGTACCGTTTTGCCAGGAAACTCATCAGAGCCTCAAAGGTACGGCAGCCCTTTTGGGTGGAAGTTTTAAAGGAACTGTATTTTGCGGAGGAGGAACCCGTAAAGCGCATGGCATCCGTCT
>JAGAIK010000230.1 GCA_017626625.1 Roseburia sp. | reverse complement strand
TTAGAGCGGGGAGAAGAACTTCCCATAGACATCAAAGATTCCACCATATATTACATGGGACCCTCCCCGGCGAGAGAGGGACGCCCCATTGGTTCTGCAGGACCTACGACAGCCAGCCGTATGGATAAATATGCGCCTACACTGCTGGATTTAGGGGAAAAGGCAATGATAGGGAAAGGCAAACGGACAAAAGAAGTCATAGAGGCTATCGTCCGCAACCAGGCAGTTTATTTTGCAGCCATTGGCGGTGCGGGGGCGCTGCTGTCAAAGTGCATTACAAAGTCCGAAGTTATCTGCTATGATGATTTGGGGGCAGAGGCAATCCGCAAAATAGAAGTGGAAAATTTCCCGGTCATCGTGGTAATAGACAGGGAAGGGAATAATCTCTATGAGACAGCAATCAAAGAATATTGCTGTGAGTAGAGGTGTTTTATATTGCAACATAGGGGTAAAGAAACTGCTAAAAATCATGTAAAAAGGATGTAAAATTTTTATTAATCTGTTGACGCACAAAATGAATTTTTTTATAATATAGTAATATCAACTGAATAGGAAGTCATCTTGAAGGAGTGAATAGTATGACGAAAGAAGACATTTTTAAGAACAAGAGTATCAAGGACAAGGTAAATGGCACGTTTTATCTGATTATCGGCTTGTATCTGGCAAGTGTATTGTTTGCGTGTATTATGCTGGTTGTTATGCGGTTGCTGCCTATGGAATATGAGCTGCCTTTTTTAGTGGTAACGATTGTGATTCTGGCAGTGGTTGTAATCATCAGCATTAAGATTACCATGGGGCACAGGCGGATGCTGATAAAATACATCGTAGAGCCGGTAGCGGAGCTGAGTAATGTGGCAGGTCAGATATCAGCCGGTAAACTGGATGTTACCATAGACTATGAGTCGGAGGATGAAATCGGCGGACTGGCAAAGGATTTCCACAAGATGGCTGATATTTTAAACCAGATTATTGGAGATTTGAATACAATATTAGAGCAATTTTCAAACGGAAATTTCGATGTGCGTTCCGGATGCAAGGAGGCTTATGTCGGAGAGTTTGAAACCGTCATGGAACGATTGATGAATACTGTTACAAATATTAGCGGAACGCTTCAATCCATTCGGGAATCTTCTGACCAGGTTGTAGGCGGTGCAGAACAGTTAGCAGTAAGCTCGCAGGACCTTGCAAAGGGAGGAGAGGAACAGTCGGCAGCAGTGGAACAACTGATCGCCAGTGTCACAGAGGTTGCGAATCAGGTGGTTGCCAACAGTACATCAACGGATATTGTACATGATAAAGCAAAAGAAGTCGGCGCAGAGGCGAATATCAGCCAGCGGAAGATGGATGAACTGAAAAATGCGATGGAGCGGATTTCCAAAACCTCTCAGGAGATAGAGCAGGTTATTGTGGAAATCGAAAGCATTGCGTCCCAGACCAATCTTTTGTCTTTGAATGCCTCGATTGAGGCGGCCCGGGCAGGAGAAGCAGGAAAAGGTTGTGCAGTAGTGGCGGAACAGATTCGTATGTTAGCGGAGAGCAGTGCAAATTCCGCAGAAACCACCAAGCATCTTTTGGAGGCAAACCGTGCGGAAGTGGAGCAGGGAAATGCAGTGACAGTAGAGACGGCGGATTCTTTAAATAAAGTAATGCAGGAGTTGGATTATATTATTGAAGAGGTTGCCAATATCCGGATTTCATCCGACCAGCAGGCTTCTTCCGTCAAGGATATTGAGGAAGGCGTGAAAAAGATTGGAAGTGTTATCCAGAACAATTCCGCTGCCTCCCAGGAGACATCCGCTACAAGTGAGGAATTATCCGCAGAGGCAGATTCCTTAGATGAACTTGTGGGAAGATTCAGACTTCGTCAATCCTAATTGGAAAGATTACTATTTTAGGCGTCAAAAGCCCTGTAAACCGTTTGTTTTAGGTAACTTAAAAAGTGAGGATTTTTAGGTTATCTTAAACAGACAGTTTACAGGGTTTTCTGGTTTATTTTCGATAACTCTGCCACGGCAGAAGAGAGCGTTGGGGTGAGCCAGGAATTATCCACACAGTCCCAGAGCCTGACAACCAGGGGAAAAATTTAAATAGAAGAGTCTCCTGCGTTCCGGGAAAAAACAGTTTTTAAAAAAAATTATAAAAATTTGAATATTCTCATTGACAAATGGCAAAACCTTTAGTATTATTATCTATGCGTCACGGCGCAGAACAATATCATATTGTCAGATAAAAACTTTGGAGAAGTACTCAAGTGGCCGAAGAGGTGCCCCTGCTAAGGGTATAGGTCGGGTAACCGGCGCGAGGGTTCAAATCCCTCCTTCTCCGCTTTGTTTGAAGATATGAATTGTTCAATTTTTTTCTGAAAAAGTTATTGACAAATAAGATGACTTATGATAATCTATAAAAGTTGTCGCGTTTGAAAAATAACAAGGGGATAAGCATTAAGCTTTCCTGGAAAGAACACTTTCTTCTATAATAATAACGAAGAAAAAACTTCTTTCAAAAAAATAAAAAAAGTTGTTGACAAACGAGTTTGAAAGTGATATAGTGAATAAGCTGTCGCTGAGAACTAAGTCGGCAAAGACAGAAAAAGTTGCGAAGCAACTTTAGCAGCTTTGCAGAGCAAAGATGCCAGAACCTTGATAACTGAACAGTGAAATAACCTTGAAAGATTTTGAATTTCAAGCTGTCAATCAAAGTT
>JAGAIK010000229.1 GCA_017626625.1 Roseburia sp. | reverse complement strand
TATTTTTAAGCTGCTCAATCCCCCACTCTTCCAGCCTCCGTTTCCAATCCTGGTTTTCCAACATCTGCCATAAACGGACCACATTATTGCAGTTGACCTTTTGATTCGCCCCGGCAAAAAGCCGGAAAAAATTTTCACAGCTTTCCGGGATACACTCCGCCTTCTCCATGTTCTCCCTCAGTTTTTCAAACCCGTGGCAGATGCTGTCTTCCATCATTTCTTCCTGTGCTGCGCTGCGTCTTTTCTGTCCTTTCTGCTGTTCGGATAAAAATGTTAAATTTTTAAGCCAGCAGGCATATTGAAAAACTGCTTCAAGAGGCGTCTTTTCCAATTCCTGTTCCACGTCTTTTTCCAACGGCTCCTCCCCCGCTTCTAACCGCCGTCTGAATACCTGCCAAAAATAGTAATAGGAAAAATTAGAGAGCCATCTTAAGTCTGATTTCTGCAAACTCCGGTAAATCTCTATTCTGTACTCCTTCCCCATCATCTCATTTACCAAAATCTCAAACAGCATTGGCGCATGTATTTCCTCCATAAATGCAATCATACGCTCCGGATTTATCTTAAAAAGTAATTGATATAGCGTATATAAATATCCGTTTCTTCCATAAAAAATATGGGGAAACTGTCTGAAAATATACGCTTCATTTATTTTTATCTGCTCCTGCCTTGCGGCATCCAGCGCCATCCGGTATTGGTATGCCTCCGAATGCTGCTTTTTTTGCTCTTCCCACAGCGTTTCTTCCTGTTCTAATTTAGCTGCCGCCCTCATACCGATTTCCAATACTTCCTGTAAATCTGTCCCACGCTGTTCTAGCCACTTCAGGCAATCCTGCAATTCTATTTTTCCCTTATGATAAATATACCAGCACAGCCGCAGAAGATTTGTCTCTGCTTCCTCTTCTGTCTCCTGCCAGCCCTCCTTAAAGAAATATTCCAAATCTAGGGGATTTTCCTGCTGACAGGCGGCTTTCATTTCCGTTTCCCACGGTTTTTCCTGTATTTTTTCTTCCTCCGGCTCAAATTTATGCTCGAAGGTATCCCACAAAGTTTCTATCGTGAGGCGTTTCTGCCTGCTCTGCTTTTTCTGGTATTCCTCATCCGTAATTTTCTGAACGTACTCTAATACCTCATATGTAACCTCCTTGTCCATCGGAGCAATCACAAAGCTGTAATTTTTTCCCGCCGAATTTATGGAGTTGCTTAAAAGATACCCTTCCATGGTACCGTCCTTCTTCAACAGCAGTAAATATCTGTCATGGATTGCTGTATTATTTTCATGTGTTACATTCAATATTTGTACTTTCGAATGAAGTATTTGATAATTCTGGCTTAAAAAGCGCTTCACCTTCGCAAGATAGTCCGGCTGCTTTGCCGCTGCACCTTCTTCGTCCGGATTTATCACGGACAGGCTGGTAACAATTTTTAATTTTAATCCGGGGTTTGTAATGCGGCTCAATACTTTTTCCATGGCATACACGGAAAAATAAGGGTCTACAATGATTGCCTCTGCCACGGAAGCATCATTTAAGTAATCGGCAATCCTGCAAAAGCTGTCAATTTCGCATTCGCCCTCTGCTACCTTTTTGCAAAAAGCCCCCTTTCCCTTATGATACGCATATTTATCTGCCAGCAACCCGGCATCCTCTCCTGCCGTATGCCATGGGTCTTTGGAAAATCCTCCTATTTTGCTGACAATAGGCTCCGTCTTTTTCTGTATTTTTTCAACTGCATCCAGTTTCTCTTTGTATCCCCCGAAGGTTTTCCTTAAATGTTTCGTCCAACTGTCGTTCAGCAAATAATGTACATTCGATATGATGTTTCCGCTTATGTGTATACATCTCATTAAAGTTGCTTTCTGGTAATAAATCAAATCTCCCGCCTGTCCCCATATGCTAATCTGCACGGTGGAAACCGCTTCCGCAGCTTCAAATATGAGCGTATTCTCTTCCGTTCTCCATTCTACGGTCTGATTTAGAATGCAGCGTCCCGCATTTTCTAACACACAATTTACCATCAGTTTTTCCGGCTGTTTTACTTTTTTGTATAAAACTACTTTTCGCGCTTCCTGCTCAAAGGTTTCCTCCTCTTTTATTTTCTCCATTTCCCATTCAAACTGCCCGCTCTGAGGAACCGGATGATAAAATTCCATATTTCCAAGCCGTTCTGCTGCGCCGCCCAAAAAGTCCAACGATGTCTCTGCCGAAATGAGAGATAATACCTTATGTATTTTTTCCCTGCATATTCCTGGCTCTGCATTTTTATATTTTGCTTCCAGTTCTTCAAACAGCGCGGCTTTGTTCAGATTCCAGTATTCTTCCACGGTTGCCAGGCTTTTTATGAGGCTTTGATTTTTGTCCAAGACTTCATTTTTCGGATAACATATGGTCTGCGGGCGTTTTGTCAGGTTTCCTTCTATTAGAAGTTCTTCCTTAAGGCATATTTCTTTGTTTTTTAGTTCTTCCTTCCATTCTGTGCACTTATCTTCCGGCATTACACAGGTTGCCTCGTAAATGCCGAGTCGTTTTCCCAATTCTCTTTTTTTCCAGCCGCAGACTTCATTTACTTCATCGGCAAGTCCATATCCATACAGCAGACGGAATGGCTGGTTTTCTCTTTTTAGAAGAAACAGGCGAATGTAAATGTTCATCATTACTTTTTCTACGCTCCGTCAATCAGCACATTTTTCCCTTCAAAGGCAAATCCGTAACAATGAATCTGCTCTCCTGGTATTCCTCTGGCAAAAAGTTCTTCTTCATAATGTTTCTCCTTTATCTGGGAAAGGGCTGCCTGCACCGTTTCTTCTAAGGAGGATTCTTTTCTCGGGTTGTATACTTTAAACTCTAAGATAACCGCAGCGTCTTCTTTGGGATTTTTCGGCTCTAACATGACATCATATCTTCCGAAACCGCTCTCCCGGTTGGAGGTTATGAAGTATTTCTCCCGCAACTCCACCAGCAGTCCTAACACAAAACCGTGATAAAAGCGCTCTGGCTCGGGTCCGAAAACACGCTTTCCTGTGTCAAAATAGCTGAATGTCTGCAATGCCACACGGTTCATATATACATTCATGGCATCCACATCCCCTAACAGCAATGCTTTTACAAAGTCATTGTAGTCTGCCTCCACAGGGTCAAACCAACTGCGCACCATATTGTCAAACATCAGCTCCACTTCGTAGTTGGTAAGAGTAAGCTCGTATAATGGTGCTCTTCTCGTCTCCAGTTTTCCCATATCCTCATAGTCAACTACCTTTAAATATCCGCTGGCAAGCAGCAGGCTCCAGATGGCATTTTCGCTGTTGTCCAGTTGGTTGTAGACGATTTGCTCATCAATGGGGCATTTTAAGTGTTTCCCTTTTAGCAAATCCTCAAAGGGTATCTTTATCTGGCGGCTTCCTTCACGTATCAGTTTTCCCACCAAGCTGTTGGAGCTGGTGTTTGCCCAATAGGTGCTGAATTTTCCCGTATCCAAAAAGTTCAAAATAGACCATGGGTTATAAATGTCCCTGTGTTCCCCAAAGACAAAGCCGTCGTACCATTCCTTTACCTGCTCCCGTTCATTTCCCATGCCGCTTTCTTCCAGCGCCGCAAATACCTCTTCCTCTGTGAAGCCAAAAGACGTGGCATATTCATCTGATGTGGTTGTCACAACTTTCAGGTTATTCAGGTCGGAAAATATGGATTCTTTACTGACTCTGGTAATGCCTGTCATAATGCCACGTTCCAGATATGGATTCGTTTTAAATGTGGAATTGAACAGGCTTCTGGTAAATGCCACTAATTCATTCCAATAACCGTCCACATAGGCTTCTTGCATTGGAGTGTCATATTCGTCTAACAGGATGATAACTTTTTTTCCATAGTGCTGATATAAAAATTTCGATAATTGAAATAATGCGAATGTTGCGTCTGCATCATTCATGTCCTCTGCTATCCTACGCATATATGCCTTATCTGCCTTAGAAAGCGCTTGACTTTCTGAAAGAAATTCATAGTCAGAGTATATATTAACTAACAACTGGCATATTTTCAGTCTTGTCATTTCATAAGAAGTTTCTTTAATATGAGCAAAAGACAGACTAATCACCGGATACGTCCCCTGTATTTCCCTATATGCCTCATTTTCCCAGACTGAAAGCCCTTCGAACAAATCTTTTCTACCTGCATAATTTACAGAGAAGAATTGTTCCACCATACTCATATTCAAAGTCTTTCCAAAACGCCTAGGGCGGGTAATTAATGTAACGCTGTCCCCGCTGTCCCACCACTCCCGAATAAATGATGTCTTATCAATATAAAAGTATTTTTTCTCTCTGATTACAGAAAAATCCTGTATTCCTATTGCTACCGTTCTCATAATAACTGCCTCCCGATAACTGCCGCCTTGTTTCACCACAAAAAATCCGCCGCACCAAAATTATTGCCTTGTTTCACCGCAAAAAAATCCGCTACACCAAGTTTCTTTCCTTAGTATAGCGGATTTACCGTAAAATTACAATGTCGCCCCGGAATCTTTCATCTTTATCCAGAGAGGTATTATTACTTTTCACAGGGTGTAAACGTAACCAGATTTAAAATTTTTTATTTTCAGTCGTCGATATTTTCAAACACAATGTTCACGTTAATATCCTTTTGATGGACGGGAACGAAGCGACGGTACCGCCATGTCTAATATCTGCTGATCTCTTCCGTTCAGCACTCTCTGCCGTCCGTACTTTGTCCATAAATAATGGGCATACGCATTTCTCTTCTGTGCTATCTCCACTCTCAACTGCGTATTGTCTAATTCAAAATGCTCAGAAGCATATTTTCCTTCATTAAACCTGCTATCTACCCCATATCCTGCCAAATGCACAATCCGGGTCGAAAACTTCGCTCTGAAAACTTCCGATTTTCCGTTGCAGGCAGTACAGATTGGCACAATAAACACACGTTTCCCCCCAAACAAACTCTCGGAATCCGTGGGCGCATCCCCATCGCAATTACCGCTTCCCAATACCACGTGACCTCCTACTATAGTTTTTGTATTTTCTCCACAGGCACAGCAGTCTCTCCTTTTTAAGCCGGTTCTGTTTTCCCAAAGCTGTATCCACCCCATTCCGTCTATCACCGGATCGTCTGTAGAATCATTTACATTGCGAAATCGTGTGCCTTCTCTCATATCACAGGAATACCCATATACAGACATATCTCACCTCCCCGCTCTTTCCTATTTGCCATCCTCTACCACAATAGGCTCCATTGCCTGCGCAAATAGTGACGTCAGTTTCTCCATGCCTTCTGCTGGCGGCTGCTGTACCGCTCTTGCATGAATCTTATAAGTCGCACTGCTGTCCGTCTGTCTGCGGTGCTCACTGTCCGATGAAACATTTCCGGTAATGGAGGCATCCAGACCAAACCACGAATTATACTTTACTGTAGAACTGGCATCCTTATGTGTCTTGTCATCCTGAAGCTCTGAATTTTTTATTTCCATGTCAAAATCTACCGTCAACTCATCCATAGTAAATGCCGGTACCGGAACAAGAGAAAGCAACGGAGCGCTTACTTTGCATGTCTGTGGAACTACCTTTTTATCTGCTCCAACGACAGGTCTTTGAAATTGAAAATCCAATGTATTTGTTTTCTTTGACGTTTCATCCGTATATGCCAGTTTTTTGATGCCGTCAATATAAACTGCCGTCAATTCCTGCTGCCCCTTTGCCGCCGCAATAATCGGAGCACAGATTAGCGATTCTATTGGCAGCCCGGCAAACTGCTGCGTCACATCATTTTGCTTCGGCTTTGAATCCGCTCCCTTTTTTTCTTCCGGTAAATTTAATCCGTTTTCATTTGTTTCCATAGACACTTCCTCCTATAGATTTTGAATATAATGGTTATTAATCCTTGCAGTCCCTTCCGATAGTTGTACACTTTTAAACTGCAGGGAAAGTTCACTCATGGAAAAGCTATCCTTTGCATCCGCAGAAGATTTCGGAGACACAATAATCTCATCCGCCTCCCCTTCCTCCACAACAAATCTAAGCTTTACATCCACCTGCTCTAACTGTAGGGAGGAATGGTGCATCAGCGCAGTCACCGGCACCTTCAACTGTTTTTTCCCTCCGGAAGAGGGAATATTAATCGTATAACTTACCGGTTCAAACTCGGTTTCGCCGCCCTCTTCTGACGGAACCCCTTCATACCCCTGTCCAAGATAGGCAGCAACCGCACGCTGTTCTAACATAGCGTTGGCATTTTGCACTGCCGTTCCTATTTGATCAATTAATTTTGAAAGTGGTATCCCCATAAATGTCCTCCACATTTTAAGGCTGTTTTTTCTTTTTAAAAATACAGGATATAGCAGAGTATTTCCTCTGACACCATATCCTGTATCTTTGCACTGGAACGAACGATGATTCGATTCCATTTCGGCGTGCAGCATTATATTAACATGCTTCTTTTTACTTGACCATGTCAGAATCGGAAAATTTGAAAATTTTATTTTCTTTTGCATCCATGAAATAAAAATAACTGCATAATAGTAAACGCATAGTTTCAGTGTATTCCTCAAACTATGTGCTTACCAACAACTTCTTTGCATACAACATAAACGGCAGATAGTCCGCACCTATGCAAAACTGGGGCAAGCCTTTATGATAGAGACAGATTTGTTCCAGTCTTATTTCACTTTTTTTACCGGGTTTCCGTCAGTTCATGGAAAAATTCAATGACCAAGGAAGCAATAGAAAATATAGTCTATTGTCGCAAACGTTCTCTCCAATGTAAAAATACAGGATGCAGCGAAGTATTTCCTCTATCGCTGTATCCTGTATTTGTAACGAATGACATTATTTTTATACCACACTTTTTCCAGGTTGACCATGTCAGAATTGGAAAATTTGCAAAAAAATTATTTTTTTGACAAACTTTTTAATACATTATCTTTATTATTAAGTTGAAACCTGCCTTATCTTTTCAGAAATCATTGGTATGGGAAAATGACGGATGGTTCCTGTTATACAACAGATTGTTAGAAAGCCGTTTTGAAATGAAATAAAACTGGAACAACTCTGTCTCTATCATACAGGTTTGCTCCAGTTTTATACCGGTAGAATAGCACTTACATTGCAAAAGAAAAATACAGGATATGACGAAACATTGCCTCTATCGCCATATCCTGTATTTGTAACGAAAGACATTATCTTTATACTACACTTTTTCTAATATGACCATGTCAGAATTGGAAAATTTAAAAATTTTTGTCTTTTACTCTTATTCTCCTCAACAATCCCTCTTTCAATTTCCATATAACAGCTTTTTCGTATAAAGCTTAGAATTTTTTAATAACTCCTCATTAAGATACTCCTCTCCCAACTCCTCATACAACGTAGGCATATCCGAAAATAAATTCACCCCTAAGCCTAATCTGTCTCCTTCAATTTCCACCCCAAGCCCTGCTAAAGTGGTGGGATAAATATCCATCGTGGTATAACTTCTCTGCATCACCTTTTCTGTACCGTTATGCGCCGGATTAATTATAGTAAAATAAGTCTTTCTGTCAAAATTCTCTGCACCTTCTAACTGAATATAGGCAGGATCCATCGTCAAGTGGTCTCCAGAAACGATAATGGTGGTATTCTCGTAAAAATCCTGCTGCATTATCCAGTCAATAAACGCTGCAATCTGGCTGCTGGAACACGCAATCACATTGCTGTACTGTGAATCAAACTCCTTCCTGCACTTTCCGCACACATATCCGTCCGTAAAATGTGTATCTACTGTCAACATGGTAAAGTTAAACGGTTCCTCCCCTTCCGCCAGAGCCAGAATTTCCTGCTTTGCAAAATCTATCAGTTTCGTATCTTCATATCCCCACCATACCCAGTAATCTTCCGGTATCTTTCCTTCCGAAACAGCTTTATAATAATCAAATATCTTATAATTTCCATGCCCTCTGAAATAAGAGCCCCGTCCTGCAAAGGAAGCGTCCGAACCTATCATAAATTCCT
>JAGAIK010000228.1 GCA_017626625.1 Roseburia sp. | reverse complement strand
GAATATAAGATTTTCTAAATGCTCTGAATTTAAGGTATTGGCGAGGGACGCAAACGGTTGCAGCTCGCCTTCCGTGGCTCGATGCAACCTTTCTCCAACGTCCTGTTGGAGAATTGCTGATGGTCTGCAGAGCATTAAGAAAATCTAATATTCTCCGCAAGTCACAAAAGCCTGAAAACTTTTTGTGCCGGATGCCAATATCAGTTATCGAGCAGCCGCTTTGGGCAACGCCAGCAAAAAAAGAATGTTGTAATGATACCCTGTTGTGGTATTAGAAAGGATAGAATATGACGAGAAGAGAGCAGAGGGAGCAGGTTTTTAAGATGCTGTTCCGGGTGGAGTTTCATGACAGGGAGGACATGCTGCAGCAGATTGCGATTGCGCAGGGTGGTACGGAGGATATGGCTTGGAGTGAGAAGGATTCGGACTATATATTAGGAAAGTGCAGGAAGGTTGTGGAGCGTATACCGGAGATTGATGAGGCGGTGAATGAGGTTTCTAAGGGCTGGAAAACTAAGCGTATGGGGAAGGTGGATTTGACCTTGATACGGCTGGCGGTTTATGAGATGAAGTATGAGGAAGATATTCCGGTGCAGGTGGCGATTAATGAGGCGGTGGAGTTGGCGAAGCAGTATGGAACGGATGATTCACCGTCGTTTGTGAATGGGGTATTGGCGAAATTAGCATGATGAAGAATGTTTATTCCGTGGGACAGGTAAATACATATATTAAGAACATGTTCGCCCAGGATTTTATGATGCAGCGTATCAGTGTCAAGGGGGAGGTGTCTAACTGTAAATACCATACCTCGGGGCATATTTATTTTACGCTGAAGGATTCGGCGGGGGCGATGAGTGCCATTATGTTTGCCGGGAACAGGCGGGGATTGAAGTTTCCCATGAAAGAGGGGGACAAGGTGGTGGTGACCGGCTCGGTGGAGGTTTATGAGAGGGACGGGAAATACCAGCTTTATGCCAGAGAGATTGAGTTAGACGGGGCAGGCAGCCTGTTTCTGAAATTTGAAGCGCTGAAGCGTGAATTAGAGGAAATGGGGATGTTTGCGCCGGAATATAAGCAGCCGATACCGAAATATGCCAGAACCATCGGCGTGGTGACGGCGCCTACGGGGGCGGCGGTGCGGGATATCCAGAATATTGCTGCCAGGAGGAATCCTTATGTCCAGTTGATTCTTTATCCTGCTTTAGTGCAGGGAGAGGGAGCTGTTGAGAGTATTATCAATGGAATCCATGCGTTAGATGCCTACGGCGTAGATGTGATGATTGTAGGAAGGGGCGGCGGCTCCATTGAGGACTTGTGGGCGTTTAATGAAGAGGAAGTGGCACGGGCAATTTTTGAATGTGAGACGCCTGTGATTTCTGCGGTGGGACATGAGACGGACACCACCATCGCTGATTTTGTGGCGGATTTGCGTGCGCCTACCCCCTCGGCGGCGGCAGAGCTGGCGGTGTTTGATTATTATGCGGTAAAGGAGCAGCTTTTGGCGGCGGAGAACCGGATACGGTTTATGCTGACGCAGAAAATAGACCAGAACCGGATGAAGCTGGAGCATTATAAGACCAGACTTCAGGCGGCGAGCCCTGCGGGAAAACTGCGGGAGAATCGCAGATATGCAGTGGATTTAGAGGAAAAGCTAAAGCGCCGGATGGAGCAGATTTTGATGGAAAAACGTCACCGACTTGCGTTGCTTTCCGGGCAGCTTGAGGGGATGTCCCCGGCGAAAAAATTAAGCCAGGGTTATTCCTATGTGGCGGATTCCGAGGACAGGGCTGTGACAGAGGCGTCACAGGTGAAGCCGGGGGACGAGCTGCAGATTCATTTATATAAGGGCAGATTAAAAGCAAAAGTTACGGAGGTCAGCAGTGAGTAAAGAAATGGCGCCAACCTTAGAGGAAAATTTTTCAAAATTAGAGGAGCTTATTGCAAAAATGGAACAGCCGGAGGTTACCTTAGACGACTCCTTTGCGCTGTACCAGAGCGGAATGGAAACCTTGAAAAACTGTAACGGTCTCCTTGACGCAGTGGAAAAGAAAATGCAGGTTTTGACTGCGGACGGAGAGACGGAAGAGTTTTAGGCAGGGGAGGAATGGGTCAATGGAGTTTCAGACAGAATATAAGAACAGAACAGATGAAATAGAACAGGTGATTACCGCTTATCTTCCCAAGGAAGAGGGCTACCAGAAAACCGTTATGGAGGCGATGAATTATAGCTTTCTTGCGGGAGGGAAACGGCTGCGCCCCATGCTGATGTGGGAGACCTACCGTCTTTTCGGCGGGGAAACAAAGGTGATAGAGCCTTTTATGGCGGCAATGGAAATGATACACACCTATTCCCTGGTACATGACGATTTACCTGCCATGG
>JAGAIK010000017.1 GCA_017626625.1 Roseburia sp. | reverse complement strand
TTTCATACTACCTCCTCTTTCGCCATTCTGTTCCAACGCGGAACATAATTTTGTAAATATTCAGATTAATTTTACCCCTCCTAAAAATTGTCAATCTTTTTCAAATATATAAATTCATTTTGAGATAGTTTTCTGAACGCTTCCCACTCTCATTGACGCAATACTCAGCGAATGGTATATTTAGAACAGAAACAATCCAAACACGAAACAGGAGAACAACAAACGCCATGACCATGATTTTCCCAGCTTCTATTTATAAAATAATCAAAAACAAGACCTACCGCATAGATTCCGTCGGTATGTCCATTTCAAAAGTTTTACTTTTTGAAGATATGATTTTAAAAATTCAGCCGGAAAATGAAGAAACCCAAAACGAACGCCTGATTATGGAGTGGTTAGACGGAAAACTGCCTGTGCCAAAGGTCATCTGCCACGAAATACAGGATGAAATGGATTATTTGCTGATGACACGTATCTGCGGCAAAATGTCCTGCGCCGATGAATATTTGCAAGATTCAGACCGTCTGGCGCAGATACTGGCATCCGGCTTAACAAAATTATGGAGCATAGATATTTCCGGCTGCCCCTGCAATATGAATCTGGACCGGAAATTAAAGATGGCAGAATACAATGTAAAAAATCATCTGGTAGATATGGATAACGTTGACCCGCAGACCTTCGGTGAAAACGGCTTTAAAAATCCCGAACACCTGCTGGACTATCTGTTTACCCACCGCCCGCCGGAAGATTTGGTATTGTCCCACGGAGATTTCTGTCTCCCCAACGTTATTCTGGAAAACGGACAGATAAGCGGTTTTATCGACTTAGGAAAAATGGGAATTGCCGACAGATGGCAGGATATTGCACTGTGCTACCGCAGTTTCCGGGGGAACTGTACCGGAAAATACCATAAAACCTCCCGGCAGTTTCCCTATCACCCGGATTTGCTTTTTGAAAAGTTAGACATTACCCCCGATTGGGATAAAATCAATTACTACTTATTATTAGATGAGCTATTTTAAAAAAAGCCCCTCACCGTCTCCATGTACCGCCCCCAAAAGTCAGACATAAAAATCTAACGCTTGGAGGTCGGTACAAGGATACGGCAAGGGGCTTTCTTATTATAACTACTGCTCAATGAGCAAAAACACATTTCTTACTGTGTATCGAAAGTCTCTCAATCTCAATGCTTATTCCTCAACCAGTTCTTCCTCTACGTACTCTTCGTCCATAGCATACTCACCGTCAAAGTCATCAAAATCATCGAAGTCATCAAATAACAGTTCGTCATCCTCATTAATATCAGAATCCAGTTTGATATTACGGTAACGTTTCATACCTGTACCAGCCGGAATCAGTTTACCAATGATTACGTTCTCTTTCATACCAATCAACGGGTCAACTTTTCCTTTGATTGCAGCCTCAGTCAGTACCTTTGTGGTCTCCTGGAAGGATGCTGCTGACAAGAAGGAGTTGGTTGCCAAGGAAGCTTTGGTAATACCAAGTAATACCTGTTTTCCTTCTGCCGGCTCTTTTCCCTCTTTCTCTAACATTTCGTTGGTATCCTCAAAATCCAGGGTATCTACTAACGTACCCGGAAGCATGTCAGAGTCACCGTTATTTTCCACACGGACTTTCTGCAGCATC
Organism: Roseburia sp.; assembly: GCA_017626625.1. GTDB lineage: Bacteria > Bacillota > Clostridia > Lachnospirales > Lachnospiraceae > Roseburia. The sequence continues at coordinate 1,080 of JAGAIK010000017.1, read as the reverse complement.
TGGCGTACGATAACCTCAATATGCTTATCGTTGATTTCTACACCCTGCAGACGGTATACACGCTGTACCTCACGGAGCATGTAATCCTGAACGGCACGAACACCTTTAATCTTTAAGATATCATGCGGGTTGACAGAACCTTCGGTCAGCTCATCACCAGCCTCAAGCACTGCGCCGTCCATAATCTTAATTCTGGAACCGTAAGGAATCAGGTATGCCTTTGTCTCTCCGGTCTCATTGTTGGTAACCACGATTTCACGTTTCTTCTTCGTATCTTTAATGGTAGCTACGCCGCCAAACTCTGTGATGATGGCAAGACCTTTCGGCTTTCTTGCCTCAAAAATTTCCTCGACACGGGGAAGACCTTGTGTAATATCGTTTCCTGCCACACCACCGGTATGGAAGGTACGCATGGTAAGCTGGGTTCCCGGTTCACCGATAGACTGTGCTGCGATGATACCGATTGCCTCACCAACCTGCACTGCCTGACCGGTTGCCATGTTGGCGCCGTAACATTTTGCACAGACACCCATGTGGGAGCGGCAGGATAATACGGTACGGATTTTCATTTTGCTAATAGGCTCACCCTTCTCATCCACACCCTTGCTCATCACAAGAGCTGCACGCTTCGGTGTAATCATGTGGTTGGCTTTTACTATTACATTGCCCTCTGCATCACAGATGGTGTTGCAGGAGAAACGTCCTGTAATACGCTCCTGAAGGCTCTCGATTTCCTCTTTTCCATCCATGAATGCAGTTACCCACATACCCGGAATCTCTCTGTCCGTTCCCTCGCAGCAATCGGACTCACGTACAATCATATGCTGGGAAACGTCAACCAGACGTCTGGTGAGGTAACCGGAGTCAGCGGTACGCAGAGCGGTATCGGAAAGTCCTTTACGTGCACCGTGTGCGGACATGAAGTACTCCAATACGTCAAGACCTTCACGGAAGTTTGACTTAATGGGCAGCTCGATGGTTCTACCTGTTGTATCTGCCATCAAACCACGCATACCAGCCAGCTGTTTAATCTGTTTATCGGAACCACGGGCTCCGGAGTCAGCCATCATGAAGATGTTA
>JAGAIK010000227.1 GCA_017626625.1 Roseburia sp. | reverse complement strand
GACAACTACCACCGCTTTAGTGGGTGACATTTTAAAGGCAGCCTATGAGAAATCATTTGTCGTAGGAAACATCGGCATTCCTTATACATCTGTTGCTTTAGAGACGACAGACGATTGTGCAATCGCTGCAGAGATCAGCAGCTTTCAGCTGGAGACGATCGACAGCTTCCGGCCCCGTGTCAGTGCGATCTTAACTATTACGCCGGACCATCTGAACCGCCATCATACCATGGAATGTTATATTCAGACCAAAGAAAGCATTACAAAGAACCAGAGCCCGGAAGAGGTATGCGTCTTAAATTATGAAGATGCCGTCTTGCGTGCCTTTGGGGCGGAGGCAGGCTGTAAGGTGCTGTTTTTCAGCAGTGCCAGAAGGTTAGATACCGGGCTTTATTTAGAGGGGGAAAGCATTTACTATGCCATAAGCGGCAGGACGGAAAAAGTCATTGATGTGAATGAACTGAATATTCTGGGGGTTCACAACTATGAGAACGTCATGGCGGCGACGGGAATTGCCCTCAGTATGGGAGTCCCCATGGACAAAATCAGGGAGACATTAAAGGTTTTTCAGGCGGTGGAGCACCGGATTGAGTACGTGACGGAGGTAAACGGCGTCCGTTATTACAATGATTCCAAGGGAACCAACCCGGATGCGGCAATCAAGGGCATCCAAGCGATGAACCGCCCTACCTATCTGATTGGCGGAGGGTATGATAAGCAGTCGGAGTATGATGAGTGGATTGAGAGTTTTGACGGCAAGGTGAAAATGCTGGTGCTGATAGGACAGACGAGGGAGAAGATTGCGGCATGTGCAAAAGCCCACGGTTTTTCGGAGGTGGTACTCTGTGACAGTTTGGAAGAGGCAATCGACGTCTGTCACGAAAATGCGAAGAGCGGGGAGGCAGTGCTTTTGTCCCCGGCATGTGCAAGCTGGGGCATGTTCAAAAATTATGAGGAACGGGGACGTATTTTTAAAGAGTATGTGAGAAATCTCCAGTAATTTTAATGTCTTGGAAATGAGGTTGTAACGTGGCAAAGAGACCGGAAAAAGAGAAAAAGGAAAAGACCATACGATATTTTGACTACAGCCTGCTGTTTTTGATTATTTTCCTGCTTTGTTTTGGATTGATTATGCTGTACAGCACCAGCTCCTATTATGGCTCCACCCGGTTTGACGATGCGGCATATTATGTGCGGAGGCAGATGTATTCCAGTGCTCTGGGCTTAGCGGCGATGATTGTGGTGTCCAGAATCCCCTATCAGATATGGATAAAGTTTTCCACCTTAGCCTATCTTGGGGCGTTAGGGCTTTGTACCGCAGTTATCTTTGTGGGAACGGAGGCAAAGGGGCAGGCGAGATGGCTTAAAATCGGACCGGTGCAGTTTCAGCCCTCCGAGCTGGCAAAAATCGGTGTGATTTTATTTCTGGCTACTGTTATTTACAAGACGCCGAAACGGGTGGGAGAGTTTAAAAGCCTGGTAAAAATCATGCTCATTGTGATGCCCGTGGTGGGTGTGGTTGCATATAATAACTTAAGTACAGCGATTATTATCCTGGGAATTGCAGTCTGTATGCTTTTTGTGGCAAGTCCGAAGTATTCCCATTTCCTGCTGATGGCGGCGGCGGTAGCGGCGGTGGGAGTGATTTTCATTGCACTGGCGCCTTACCGAATGGAGCGTATTGATGTCTGGTTAAATCCGGAGGAGCATGAAAAGGGATATCAGACCCTGCAGGGGCTGTATGCCATTGGCTCCGGCGGTTTGTTCGGAAAAGGCTTGGGAGAAAGTATGCAGAAGCTGGGATTTATTCCTGAGGCGCAGAACGATATGATTTTTTCGGTTATCTGTGAGGAATTGGGACTGTTTGGGGCAGTCTGTTTAATCCTTTTGTATCTGCTGATTATCTGGCGGCTTGTGGTGATTGCCAACAATGCGGCGGATTTGTACGGAGCGTTGATTGTGGTAGGCATTCTGGCGCATATTGCCATTCAGGTATTGTTAAATATTGCAGTTGTGACGAATACCATACCAAATACCGGAGTTTCCCTTCCGTTTATCAGTTACGGAGGAACTTCCATTTCCATTCTGCTTGCGGAGATGGGATTGGCGCTTTCCGTGTCCCGGGGAATTAAATT
>JAGAIK010000226.1 GCA_017626625.1 Roseburia sp. | reverse complement strand
GCTGCGCAGTGCATATCAAGAACCAGAAGCTCTTTCGTTTCAGAAGCCGTCATCGTAACGGATTGGCACTGCTTGTAGCTTTAATGCCATTATACCGTAGTACTTTCTACATGGCAAATGAAAGATGAAAATGACGGTGTAAAGTGAATCGGAAGGAAAGCCGAAGATGATGCGCAAAGTGAACCGGAAGGAAAGCCGAAAATGATAGTGTAAAGTGAACCGGATTGTGCTACAATGGGTGCAAATGCTCCAAAATGAGGATTTTTATGACAGAGAAAGAGAGACAGAAAATGCTATGAAAGAAAAAGAACAATTTATGCAGAAAACCGCGGTGGTGTGGTTAGGAGCGCTGCTCTGCTGTGCCCTATGGGGAAGCGCTTTTCCCTGTATTAAAATAGGATATCAACTTTTTGCCATTGGAGGGGAGGATACGGCGGCGCAGATACTGTTTGCGGGCTGCCGTTTTGCCCTGGCGGGTGTGCTTACCATTTTGATTGGCAGTGCATTAAACCGTCAGCCATTGCTTCCGAAGAAAACTGCCTGGGGAAAAATTTTTAAGCTCTCCATGCTGCAGACCGTGGCGCAATATCTGTTTTTTTATATCGGGCTGGCAAATACCACCGGAGTGAAAGCTTCGATTATAGAGGGCGTCAACGTGTTTATCGCTATCCTGGTGGCAAGCCTGTTATTTCATCAGGAGAAGCTGACGGCGGCGAAAATCGTCGGCTGTGTCATTGGCTTTGCGGGAGTGGTGCTGGTAAATGTCACCGGAAACGGACTGGATTTCAATCTCAGCTTTTTCGGGGAGGGATTTATTTTCCTTTCCACCATTGCTTATGCCTTTTCTTCGGTTTTCCTCAAACGCTATTCTAAAGAGGAAAATCCGGTTTTGCTAAGCGGCTGGCAGTTTCTGGCAGGCGGACTGATTATGATAGCCTGCGGATTGATTTTCGGCGGGAGACTTACGGTGGTGACGCTGCCCGGACTGGCAATGCTGGTTTATCTGGCGCTGGTTTCCGCCGTGGCATATTCCCTCTGGGGAATTTTACTGAAATATAACCCGGTTTCCAAGGTGGCGGTGTTTGGCTTTATGAATCCGGTGTTCGGCGTGATTTTATCTGCCATTTTATTGAAAGAGGGAGACAGCGTCGGCATTATGTGTGTGGCAGCGCTGGCGTTAGTCTGCGTGGGAATTTATATTGTAAATGGAAAAGAAACTAAGGCGGAATAAATTTGGTGAAACGCCAAGAAGGAGGAGAAAGATGAGTGCTATTGTAACATTGAAAAAAGGGGAAGGACGTACGATAAAATCCGGCGGTATGTGGATTTTTGATAATGAGATAGATACCATAACCGGAGCTTTTGAAAACGGGGATATCGTTATGATTAAGGATTTCGACGGGTATCCCATGGGAAGGGGCTTTATCAATACCAATTCCAAAATCCGTGTGCGCCTGATGACCCGCCGCATGGAACAGGAAGTGGACAGTGAATTTATTTTAGGGCGGGTGCGGGACGCCTGGGAGTACCGCAAGAAAACGGTGGATACCAGCAGCTGCCGTGTGATTTTCGGGGAGGCGGATTTTCTGCCGGGGCTGGTGGTGGACAAGTTCTCTGATGTGCTGGTGGTGGAGTCTTTAGCCCTTGGTATTGACCGTGTTAAACTGGAAATAATTGAGGATTTGAAACAGCTGATGGTAGAAGACGGGATTTTCATTCGGGGCG
>JAGAIK010000225.1 GCA_017626625.1 Roseburia sp. | reverse complement strand
TCAGATTCTGATTTTCATCATATTCCAAGCGAAGCAGCCGCATCCGCTCCCAGTAACACAGGGCACGTTTTACGTCTTTTTCGGTATGCTCGAACTTGTCCGCAATGGAGGACAGAGAAACGGAGGCATCCGGTGCGTTCATCAGACGCAGCAGATACAGATAGATTTTTACAAATTCCCCATTGGCGTCGGACATATATTCATCTATAAAAATGTTGGAAACACTGGTGACAGAAGTGTCACTGTCATTGTGTATGGTAATCTTTGGCATAGCATATCGACCCACTTTCAACTTAAGGTTCTTATTCCTGGCAACAGAGTGCCCAGGAGCGTACCTTCTATTGTATACGTCCCAAATTATAGCACAGGAATTTTCAAAAGAGAAGTACATTTTTTGTACAAACCCAGTAAAATCAAGGGGTTGGGGAATTGTGGATAATGTGGATAAAAAGTGAATATTTCTTTTGGAAAAAATTATGGAAACCTGTGGGAATGTGGGATGGTTGTGGGGTGCGGGTGTTTTTATTTTCGGGGACGAGCAGGTTATGTAAACAAAAAAAATCCACATTTAAAAGTTGAAGTTTTCCCCAATTAAATGTGGATAATGTGGATAACTTACTGTCCCAGGAGATGTTCACCCACGTTTACGATATCTCCGGCGCCCATAGTTATCAACAAGTCACCGTTCATACAATTTTTTAATAAAAATTTCTCAATTTCCTCAAAAGATGGGAAATAGAAGCATTCCGTTCCTTTTTTTGCAAGAACTTCCAACAGGTCTTTCGAACTGATTCCGTAAGTATTTTTCTCCCGGGCAGCATAGATATCGGCGAGAACCACCAGATCTGCCATGGATAAAACCTCTGCAAAATCATCTAAAAATGCCTTGGTTCTTGAATAGGTGTGGGGCTGGAATACCAGCACCAGACGCTTGTGAGGATAATTTTTGGCAGCCGTTAAGGTGGCGCGGATTTCTGTCGGATGGTGGGCGTAGTCGTCAATGACGGTAACACCGTCCACAGTGCCCTTGTACTGGAACCGCCGGTTCGCACCGCCGAAAGCGGCAAGCCCGGAAAGAATGGCTTCTTTCGGAAGGTTTAAATCCAGGGAGAGGGCGATGGCGGCTAAGGCGTTGGAGACATTGTGCATACCCGGTACATGCAGGGAAACCTGCATCACCGGGGTATCCCGGTACATGGCGGTAAAGCTGGCACAGGCTTTCTCATCAAAGGTGATGTCCGCCGGGTGGTAATCGCAGGCGTCGGTAAGACCGAAGGTAATGACTTTCTGCGTCAAGCCTGTCGTCAGTTCGTTATAGTTTTCGATTTCCCCGTTGATGAGGATAACGCCGTCTTTTTTGGTATTTGATAAAAACCGATGGAATGAATTACGAATATCATGAATATCTTTAAAAAAGTCCAGGTGTTCCGCTTCCACATTCAGGACAATGCTGTATCTGGGATAAAAATGCAGGAAACTGTTGGTGTATTCACAGGCTTCAGAGACAAAGATATCGGATTTCCCCACTCTTAAGTTGCCGTCTAAAGCTTTTAAGATACCGCCCACGGTGATGGTTGGGTCAGCCTTTGCTTCTAATAGAATCTGGCTAATCATGGAAGTGGTGGTGGTTTTTCCATGGGTTCCGGCAACGGCGATGGAGTTCTTATAATTGTCCATAATTTGTCCAAGCAGTTCGGCACGGCTCATCATGGGAATCCCTGCCTCCTTTGCCCGCATAAATTCCGGATTATCCTCCCGGATGGCAGCGGTATATACCACGAGGTCAATGCCTTCGGTGATATTTTCCGCAGTCTGCCCGTAGGAGACGGTGACGCCCATATGCTCTAAATGCCTGGTAAGCTCGGACTCCTTTGCGTCGGAACCGGAGATTGTGAAATGTTCTTCTAAAAGGATTTCAGCAAGACCGCTCATGCTGATGCCGCCGATACCTATGAAATGGATATGTATCGGTGTCTGAAAATTGATTTTATACATAATGATTACCTGCCTGTTAAAATAGTCTGGCAAAGCCCGGTGCAGCTTCCTACACCAGTAAGCTTTGCAAAGCAAACGCTGCTTCAAAGCTAATTATAACCGTATATTATTAATTTGCAAATTCTTTTG
>JAGAIK010000224.1 GCA_017626625.1 Roseburia sp. | reverse complement strand
GTCATAACGAACCTTCCGCACCACGTCCATGGTTTCCTCAAAATCTTCCTCCGTCTCCCCCGGAAATCCCACGATAATATCCGTCGTCAGGGCGATATCCGGCACCGCAGCCCTGATTTTCTCCACCAGTTCTAAATAGTGCTCCTTGTCATATCTGCGGTTCATCACCTTTAAAATCCGGCTGCTGCCCGACTGTAATGGTAAATGAAGATGTTTGCAGATTTTTTTGGAATGTTTCATCACTTCAATCAATTCATCGGACAAATCCTTCGGGTGGGAGGTCATAAAACGAATCCGCTCTAATCCCTCTATCTTTTCAATCTCCTGCAACAATTCGGCAAAGCTCATGGGCGTATCTAAATTTTTCCCGTAGGAATTAACATTCTGCCCTAACAGCATGACCTCCACCACGCCGTCCGCCACCAGGCGCTCAATCTCACGGATAATCTCCTTTGGTTCTCTGCTGCGCTCCCTGCCCCTCACGTAGGGCACGATACAATAGCTGCAGAAATTGTTGCAGCCAAACATGATATTGACGCCGGATTTGAAGGAATACTTCCGCTCCACCGGCAAATCCTCCACGATTTTGTCCGTATCCTTCCAGATATCAATGGTCATACGGTCGGCTTTTTTGCCCTGCTTCGCCCCGAAGCTGTTTTCCATGGCGGTCACAATCAATTCCGCAAATTTATAAATATTGTGGGTCCCAAAAATCAGGTTCACAAAACGATAGCTCTGCTTAATTTTCTCCACCACCGTGGGCTCCTGCATCATACAGCCGCACATGCCTATCATCATAAAGGGATTCTTCTTCTGAAATCCATTCAGATACCCCAGCCTGCCGTAAACCTTGTTGTTGGCGTTCTCCCGGACAGTACAGGTATTGTAAATGACAAAATCCGCTTTCTCGGAATCCTCCTCCACATATCCCACCTTTTCCAGAATCCCCACCAGTTTCTCGGAATCCCTGGCATTCATCTGACAGCCAAAGGTGGAAACATGGAAGGTCAGCGGGCTTCCCTTTGCCTCAGAGAGCTGCTCCACATATTTTTTTGCAATTTCCATAAAATAATACTGCCGCTCCGGTTCCGCCTCCGGTATCTGTTTTTTGTCTATGATGTTCAAAACGAATTTCTCTTCCATACCTGTCCTTTCACATTTCTTTCATTTTCAGCCGCTTTACGCTTTTTCTGGAAAATCTGCGCTATAATGTTCTTTTTTCCCCGAACTCTGCGCTATTTTTCCGTGTCGGGTGTCGTTTCTTCCGCTTTCTCTACCGTAAAGGTGTAGGAAAAGGATGCCTCCTTTCCTCCAACTGCCTTAATGAGATTCGTACCCTTTTGCAGTGTAAACTCCACCGTGCCCTCTTCACTGGCTTCTTCTTCCTCTTGTTTTTCTAATTCCACCAGAGTGGTGACATTGCCATCAGGCGTAACTAATATCAGCTTTGCTTTTCCCTTCGTAATAGAAAAGTCATATTCCATCTCGGCAGTGGTATCTTCCTCCGCCTCAAATTTTCTTACTGTTACCATGCCCTCCATTTTTCCAAAAGAGCCCTCTGCACCGTTGTCAAGCTGGTTTCTCACGCCTGACACAATATTAAAGCTGTCATAATCCGCCGCAAGTTCCTCTTCGTTATTATACACCCCCGCAGGATTTCCACAACCGGATAATACTGCCATGCAGAGCAGGGCAATTAAAATATAGTGCATTCTACTCTTCATGGGCGCACCTGTCCGTTTCCGTAAATTATGTATTTGGTACTGGTGAGGGCTTCTAAGCCCATAGGACCTCTGGCATGAAGCTTCTGGGTGCTGATACCGATTTCTGCCCCAAATCCAAACTCAAAACCATCGGAAAATCTGGTAGAGGCATTGACATAGACACAGGCTGCGTCCACTTCATTCAAAAATTTCTCCGCATTGGAATAATTTTCCGTCACAATCGCCTCGGAATGCCCGGTATTATAGCGGTTGATGTGGGCAATAGCCTCCTCCACGGAAGAAACCGTCTTGACGGAAATCATATAATCCAAATACTCTTTTCCCCAGTCCTCTTCCTCTGCGGGCTTTATCAGTTCTTTTTTCACTGCCCCGTCTTTTTCCACTGCCCCGTAGGTTTTTTCATCCATGTGCATTTCCACGGATTTCGTCTGGAGCGCCTCCGCCAGCTTCGGCATAAAAGCATCCACAATCTTCTCATGAATCACCAGGGATTCACAGGCGTTGCAGACACCGATGCGCTGGGTTTTTGCATTCATAATGATATTCACTGCCATGTCAAAATCCGCACTCTCGTCCACAAAAATATGGCAGTTCCCGGTTCCTGTCTCAATGACCGGAATCGTCGCCTGATTCACAACCGCCTTTATCAGCCCTGCCCCGCCTCTTGGGATAAGCACGTCCACGTAATCATTCATTTTCATAAAAGCCGCTGCCGTCTCCCTGGAAGTATCTTCAATGAGGGAAACCGCCTCTTTTTTGATGTTTTTACTCTCCAATGCTTTCTGAATCACGGCTACAATGGCAATGTTGGAATGAATGGCGTCACTGCCTCCCTTTAAAATCACCACATTTCCCGTTTTAAAGCAAAGTCCGAAGGCATCCACCGTCACGTTGGGTCTTGCCTCGTAAATCATACCCACCACGCCGATAGGCACACGTTTTTTCCCGATACGCAGTCCGTTGGGGCGCTGTTTCATGGAAAGCACTTCCCCGATGGGGTCCTCTAGGGAAACCACCTGACGAAGTCCCTCTGCAATCTGGGCAATCCTGCTTTCATTTAACATCAGGCGGTCTAACAGCCCCTCCGGCATATGGTTTTTCTTTCCGTTTTCCAAATCCTTCTCATTTGCCGCAATGATTTCTCCCGCATTTGCCACCAACGCCTCTGCCACTGCAAGCAATGCCTCATTTTTCTCATTTGTGCCAAGCTTTCCGATTTCCGCCGTGGCTTCCTTCGCCCTTTTACAGATTTCTGTTAATTCCATGCCGCTCACCCTGTCCTTTCTGCTCCATCCTGCTGTTTTCTACGTTACTGCCATTCCGTTCTTTTACCATTTATTTTATACCAAAACATTTGTTCTGTAAATATTTTCCTGTCATAATTTTCTGCAGCAATATCTTATCCTATCTCATACACTGCATTTTCCGTGTAAATCCGGTTCATTTTTACATCCGTTGGCAATGTTTCCAACTCCGGTTCCAACTGGTTTTCATATGCCAGAGCCATCCGGGGTATCTGCGGAAATCTGGCAAAATACCTGTCATAGTACCCCATTCCGTAACCATAACGGTTTCCTGCCCTGTCAAATACCACGCCGGGAACCAAAATAACCTCCCGGAAGTCTTCCTTTTTAAAATTCTGCGCTCCAAACTCCTCCCGGCAATGTTCTGCCTGGCAAAAACTTCCTGTCTTCGGCTCCACCTTAAGGCATTCCTCCTTCGGCTCCATCACATGGAACGCTCCCTCCTCCACCTGATCTAAGGAAGTGATTTCAAAAAAATCCATGGCGCACTCCCTGCCCGTTCTCGGCAGCGCCACCCGCTTTCCGTCCGCCAGCGCCTGCTTTAAAAAGGGAAGGCAGTCCACTTCTTTTCCCAGAGGATAATATCCAAACACAAGCTGCACACGCCTGTACCACTCACTTTCCAGCAGTCTTCTGCAAATCAGAGCACTTTTTTCTGCTGTTTCGGCAGCGCTCATCCGGTTCCTGATTTCTTTATGAAGTTGTCTTAGTTCCTGCTTTTCCATATTTCTCTCCCAGATTTTCCACGGTGCCATCGGGATTTACCATATCAATATTGTTTAACTGTGCCGTCAGATTTCCCCGCACATCTGCCACAAACTGTTTCCGCAGGAGCGCCTGTTCTTTTTTCTCCGCCTCCGTCAGCCCTTCCGCCTTGGATTTGCGGTACAGCTCGTTAATTCTGTCAATCTGTTCCTGTTTCATGCTATGTAACACACCTTTCTATCCGAAAATTACAATGCCTTTCTCTGCCCTTCCGCTTCCAAAGTCGTAGCTCAGCCGACATTTTTCATCCGATTGTTTCCAAAATGAAGTCCTCTATATGAAATGTCTCTTTCTTTTCCGCCTTAAAAATCG
>JAGAIK010000223.1 GCA_017626625.1 Roseburia sp. | reverse complement strand
TTTGTCCAAACTGGTACACTTCCCTGGAAATGCCCAGATTTTCGTATTGTTCTTCCATGAAATCCATGTGATATTTCGTTCCTTTCTCAATTATGCAAAATATTTTTTTGCTGCAAAATAGTTAATATGTCCTCAAGAATTTTATCTTCCTGATAGTGATAGGCGCCTTTATCCAGCCAGATTACTTCACGCTCCCGTTTAAACCAGGTGAGCTGGCGTTTGGCGAAATGGCGGGTTTCCCGTTTGACGATATAGACGGCTTCCTCTAAGGTCAGCTCACCGTCTAAATAAGCTAAAATTTCCTTGTAGCCAAGTCCCTGCATGGACACCATATCCCGATGGCAGCCCATTTCTTTCAGTTTCCGCACCTCGTCCACAAGTCCCTGTTCTATCATATCATCTACCCGCCTGTCAATACGTTCATAGAGCTTTGCCCGGTCATCCGTCAGTACAAAGTAGGCAAAATTGTAGGGGGAAGCCTTCTGCCGTTCCCGCTTATTGTGTTCGGAAATCTTTTTTCCTGTGAGGTGATAAAACTCCAACGCCCGGATGACCCGCTTGATATTGTTAGCGTGAATCGCTTCCGCAGAAGCGGGATCCACGGTCTGCAGCATTTCGTGCAGCTTTTCCGCTCCCTGCTCTTTTGCAAGGGTTTCTAAACTGCTCCGGTAGGCTTCGTCGCATTCCTGGTCGGTAAAATCAATGTCGTAGAGCAATGCCTGGATATAAAACCCGGTGCCTCCCACGATAATGGGAATTTTTCCTGCATCATAGATTTCCGCCAGATATTTTTTTGCCATTTCCACGAAACGCACCACATGAAATTCCTCTTCCGGCTCTAATTCGTCAATCATGTAATGGGGAATCCCCTGCATTTCCTCCGGCAGGATTTTTGCTGAGCCGATATCCATATGTTTGTATACCTGCATGGAATCCGCAGAAATAATGGCTCCGTTTATTTTTTTCGCCAGTTTAATGGACAGGGCGGTTTTTCCCACTGCGGTGGGGCCTGTCAGTATAATCATGGGCTGCACGTATCTCACCTCTTACTTCATTTATTTTTGGTAAAATGCCTTTTGTTTCCATTCCTTTGCAGGAAAAAATGCTTTACGGTACGCTCTTTTTTCTGCTGATTATACAATACGCTTGAATTTCTTCTCTATCTCATATTTGCTCATGGAAATGATAGTAGGTCTGCCGTAGGGGCAGTTATAAGGGTTTTCTAACTGAAGCAGTTCATCAAGCAGCTCCTCCATCTCCGCGGTGCTGATATGCTGGTTGCCCTTGATTGCTGCCTTGCAGGACATGGAGGCTACCTTTTCCATAATCAGATTCGGTGCGTCTTTGCCGCCGATATTGGCAAAATCATCTAACATATCAATGAACATGGTTTTCATGTCAATTCCGGTAAAATCTGCAGGAATGGCGGTGATGGCGTATTCCTTGCCGCCAAAAGGCTCTATCTCATAGCCGAAGGCTGCGATTTCTTTCTGATATTTTTCTAGCATTTCCACTTCCGCCAGGCTTAAGGTCAAAATGACCGGAGGGCTTAGGGTCTGGGAAGAATAGGTCTGGTTCTGCACTTTTTTCATGGTCTTTTCGTAGAGGACCTTTTCGTGGGCTGCATGCTGGTCGATGATAAAAAGTTTATCCTCGTACTGCACCAGCCAATAGGTATCGAACAGTTGACCGATAATTCGGTGTTTTTTTCTTGCGTCTGCCGTGAGAAATCCTGCAGACAGGGAGGATAACTGCTGCTGCTCGTAGACCGCTTCGGTCTGGTTCTGCTGGGTTTGGCAGACTGTTTCAGACTGTGGATTTGGCTTCGGTTCGCAGTCGGTTTCCGGCTGGGTTTGAGTGTTCGGTTCGCAGACAGCTCCGGGTTGTGGTTTGAGTTCCGGCTCGCAGACAGCTCCGGGTGAGAACTGCGGTTTCGGTTCCCCGGAAGTTTCATTTTGCGGCAGGTAGGAAATATTTTCCTGTATTTGGAATGGCTGGATATCTGCTGTATTTTTATACTCTGCAGTATCGTTTGATTTTGGCGAAGTTTCTGGTTTCTCTGCAGTCACGTTTTCCTGCTCTTTGGAACAGATAGGGGAAACGGCTTCCTCTTTCTGCGCAGCGCAATTTCCTAGCGCAAGAAGTTTGTCAAAGACTGCCTGATTTTCCGGTTTTATTTCCTGACGGGGTTTGGCATTTCCTGTAAAAGCTTCCTGCCCCATGCTGCTTTCAGTTTCGGTTTTCTGGTGAGGTTTCTGATTACCCGTCCAAGCTTCGGTTCCGGGCTGGCGTTCCGCATATTTTCGCTCGTAAGGGCTGTCCTTTGCCACCGCATTTCGGACAGCGTTCAGCCGCTGGCGCTCAAAGGGCTCCGGCGCAGAGGAAAAGACGGGCTTTCTCTTTTCCTCTTTTTTCTCATCCACCGGAACTTCCGGTATAAAGTCCTTATGGGTCAGCGCACCCCGGATTAATTCAAATAAACACTTATAAATCTCCTCGTTATTGGAAAAACGCAGTTCCATTTTTGTGGGATGGACATTGACGTCTAACAAATCCGTATCAATGGTGAAATAAAGGACGCAGAAAGGATACTGGTGCTGCATGACAAATCCCTTGTAGGCTTCCTCTATCGCCTTTGATAACAGTGCACTCTTGATATAACGTCCGTTGATAAAATAATTTTCATAGTTCCGGTTGCCCCTGGAAATCAGCGGCTTCCCGATAAAGCCTTTTACCCGGAATAAGGTCGTCTCCGCCTCAATGGGGAGCAATGCCGCCGTGATATCCCGCCCGTAAATATGGTAAATTAAATCCTTTTCTTTGGAATTTCCGGCGGTGTGCATTTTGGTCTGCCCGTTATTGATAAATTTGAAGGAAATGCCCGGATGGGATAAGGCAAGGCGTTCCATCAGGTCATTGATATAGTTTCCTTCCGTCTGGGCTGTCTTTAAAAATTTTCGCCGGGCAGGAACATTATAAAAGAGATTCCGCACCAGAAAGGTAGTTCCCTCCGGCGCGCCGATTTCTTCGTTGGCTATTTCCTTAGAACCTTCGATGACATATTTTGTTCCAGTCAGCTCCCCGTAGGTTTTGGTGATAAGCTCCACCTGGGAAACCGCAGCGATACTGGAAAGCGCCTCTCCCCGGAAGCCTAAGGAGGTAATGGACAGCAAGTCCTCCACCTGCTTGATTTTGCTGGTGGAATGACGCAGAAATGCCGTGGGAACCTGCTCCCTTTCAATCCCGCAGCCATTGTCGGTAATGCGGATAAAGGAAATACCGCCCTCTTTGATTTCCACGGTAATGGCGGTGGCTTTTGCGTCGATGGCGTTTTCCACTAACTCCTTTACCACGGAAGAAGGACGCTCCACCACTTCCCCTGCCGCAATTTTATCTATGGTTTCCTGGCTTAACAATTTAATTTCCGGCATTTCACACCTCCCTTTATCCATACATCAGAAATTCTTTGGCAATGCACCTGCTGCTACCAGCGGTTCTTTACCTTATTTTGCAGTTCGTATAATTTATTCAAAGCTTCAATGGGCGTCAGATTTCCCACATCCACGTTGCGGAGTTCTTCAATGATATCGTCATCCTTCACCGTGTCAAACAGGGACATCTGGGTCAAATCCACCTCGTCTAACTTCTCTTTTTTCTTCTTATGGGTACCGTTTTCCACGGCAATTCCCCTTGCCACGGAAGCGATATCGTTGGCAATGAGCTGGTCTACGATTTCCTTGGCACGTTCAATGACAGAATCCGGCACTCCTGCCAATTTTGCCACCTGGATGCCGTAGCTCTTATCTGCTCCCCCAGGTACGATTTTCCGTAAAAATACAATGTCCTCGCCTTTTTCCTTTACGGCGATACAGTAATTATTTACATTGTTCAGCTTGCCTTCTAACTCCGTCAGTTCATGGTAATGGGTGGCAAACAGGGTTTTTGCCCCTAACAGCTTCGGATTGCTGATGTGCTCCACCACTGCCCAGGCGATGCTGAGCCCATCAAAGGTGCTGGTTCCACGACCGATTTCGTCTAGTACCAGCAGGGAGTTGGAGGTGGCATTCCTTAAAATGTTGGCAACCTCGTTCATTTCCACCATAAAAGTACTCTGTCCGCTTGCCAAATCGTCGGAGGCGCCCACACGGGTGAAAATCCGGTCTACGATGCCGATTTTTGCCGTT
>JAGAIK010000222.1 GCA_017626625.1 Roseburia sp. | reverse complement strand
GGGTGAGAGAATAGGCGCAGAGCTTGCAGGCAATGGAGGAGAACAATGGAACAGGTAAAAAGAGTAAAACGTGAATTGTTGCGGAAAGGCGCTATTTTGGATATCTATACGGACACCATGGAGCTGCCCAACGGAAAAACAGAGGAGTGGGATTTTATCTCCCATAGAAAGGGAGCAGCCGCGGTGGTGCCTGTACGGGAGGACGGAAAAATATTAATGGTTCGTCAATACCGGAATGCCATTGAACGCATGACCTTAGAGATACCTGCAGGCTCAAGAGACAGCGTCACAGAGGACACAAAGGTCTGTGCCGCCAGGGAGCTTGAGGAAGAGACGGGATATTGCAGTGATAACCTGACGAAACTTCTTTCTTTAAAGACCACGGTGGCGTTTTGTGACGAGTTTATCGACGTTTATCTCGCAAAGGATTTAAAGCCTGGAAAGCAGCATTTAGATGAAGGAGAATTTATTGATGTGGAGGCATATGAGGTGGAGGAGCTCTGTGAGATGATTTATGCAGGGAAAATGCAGGACGCAAAGACGGTATCGGCAATCCTCGCCGACAAAAACCTTCTGACTGAAGAGCAGAAACAGAAATAAATTTCTTAGCAGGGCATAAGATTACAAAAAGAACGTTTGGTGTTTTGGGTGAAACGGAATGGGTATCTGCTGGCAGCGGCATTTCTTGCCGGGATTCTGATTGCGAATCTGTGGGGGAAAGAGCTGTTGACCACCTATGGGATTTTTAATACTTACTTTTTGAATCAATATGCCTATGCAAAAATAAACTACGACAAATTACTATATCAAATCCTCTGGCTCAGGGGAAAGGAGATAGCAGCAGTACTGATTTTGGAAAGATTTTTTCGTGCAAAAGCGGTGCTGCTGCTATTAGAATGTCTGCTGGCGGCAGCCTTTGGGATTCTTATGGTGGTTGCCATTGCCAATTTTGGTGTGGGAGGCGTGGCTCTGGTGTTGAGCGGGGTACTGCCCCAGTGGCTTTTTTACCTTGCCGGGGGAGCTATGTTTTTTTCCATACGGATAAGGGAGGAACCGTATCTTAGGAAGGTCAGTCCGGGAATGTTTGTCGGATATGCCCTCTGCCTGTTGTTTCTTATGCTTGGAATTTTGTCGGAAGTATATGTCAGTCCGGTTTTCTGGCAGCAGATATTAAAAAAATTTTGAAAAAAGTTTACGGAATTTTACAAGATATGGTAAGAAAAAGCAGGGGAAAACGATATGTTGTAGAATTGAAAAAAACCCGGTTTTTTCGGGAAAAATACCGATTGCTTTTCTAAAAACTTGTTATTATAATAGTAAATGTACCTCAATCAGGGGTACATTTTTACGGTACAGACAAAATCAGAAACAGGGCAGGTAGGAATATGGAACAGGACATACAGGATTTTATTCAATATCTTCATAGGGAAAAGCAGACCTCAGCAAACACAGAGGTTTCTTATGAGCGTGATTTGAGAAAAATGCGGGAGTTTCTGTCTGCACAGGGCATCACCGAGGCAGAGGGCGTGACAGTTACGCATCTGAATGCTTATGTGATGGACTTAGAAAAGAAAGGCAGGAAGCCGGCTACCGTTTCAAGAAGCATTGCATCTATGAAGGCGTTCTTTCATTATCTGGAAAAAATCAGGAGAATAGACGCAAATCCCGCCGAGAAACTTAAGGCGCCGAAGATTGAGAAGAAGATGCCTGCCATCCTTTCTACGGAAGAAGTGACGCTTTTGTTAGAACAGCCCTGTGGCAATACACCGAAGGAGCTGCGGGACCGGGCAATGTTAGAGCTTTTGTATGCGACGGGTATCCGGGTGACGGAGCTGATTTCTTTGAAGGTAACGGATTTGAACCTGCAGATGGAATATGTGACCTGCACGGACGGTCATAAGGAGCGGATTATTCCTTTTGGAGATGTGGCACGGGACGCACTGAAACGATATATCGAGCAGGGCAGACCGCAGTTGGTTGAGGACGAGAGCTGTCCCTGGCTCTTTACGAACTGCACAGGACAGGATATGAGCCGCCAGGGCTTTTGGAAACTGATTAAATCCTACGGCAAAAAGGCGGGGATTACAGCAGAGATTACACCTCATACGCTGCGCCATTCTTTTGCCGCCCACTTAGTCAGCAACGGGGCAGATTTAAAATCAGTACAGGAAATGTTAGGGCATTCGGATATTTCCACCACACAAATCTATTCCCAGGCAGGACAGGGACGCATTCGAGAAGTATATTTAAAAGCTCACCCGAGAGGGTGAGCTTTTTGATTCCCTGCACGGGTGAGCTTTTTGATTCCCCGGAGGGAGTTTTTATAGCAGAAAATTCTCATTCCCCGGAAGGGTGAGCCTTAACACATTTCTGCAATCTGATAAATCAACTTTTCAGAATCTTCCCAGCCTAAGCAGGGGTCAGTGATGGATTTTCCGTAAATATGGTCGCCGATTTTCTGGCTGCCTTCTTCAATGTAGCTCTCAATCATGACACCCTTCACCATCTTGTGAATATCCCCGGATACCTGACGGTTGTGCATAACTTCTTTGACGATACGAATCTGCTCTTTGAATTTTTTGCCGGAGTTGGAGTGGTTTACGTCCACGATGGCTGCCGGGTTTACCAAATCCATTTTATCGTACATTTCACAGAGACGGATTAAATCCTCATAGTGGTAATTCTGGGTGGTGTTTCCGTGTTTGCTGACCGCTCCCCGGAGTACCACGTGGGTCAGCGGGTTGCCGCTGGTTTCTACCTCATAGCCGCGGTATACAAAATGGTGCGGGTGCTGTGCTGCGTAAACGGAGTTTAACATAACGGAAAAGTCGCCGCTGGTGGGGTTTTTCATACCGGAGGCAACGTCAAAGCCGCTGACAGTCAGACGGTGCTGCTGGTCCTCCACGGAGCGGGCGCCGATGGCAACATAGGAAAGTAAGTCCTCCACATAGCCCCAGTTTTCCGGGTAAAGCATTTCATCCGCACAGGTTAAGCCGCTTTCCTTTACGGCGCGGATGTGCATTTTACGCATGGCAATCAGACCTTCCACCATATCCGGTGCTTTTTCCGGGTCCGGCTGGGAGGCAATGCCCTTGTAGCCTTCTCCTGTGGTTCTGGGTTTGTTGGTATAAACTCTTGGAATAATAATCAGCTTGTCAGCCACCTTTTCCTGAATGGGGGTGAGTCTGCTGACGTAATCACAGACAGAATCCTCATTGTCTGCGGAACAGGGACCGATGATAACGAGAAAACGGTCATCTTTTCCGGTGATGACATCGGTAATCATGGCATCTCTTTCTTTTTTCAGCGCGGCAAGTTCTGCCGGGAGCGGGTAATCTCTCTTGATTTCTGCCGGAGAGGGCAGTTGGTTTAAAAATGTAAAACTCATAACATATCCTCATTTCTACGCATAGCTGCGTTTATTTTCCGAATTTTCATATGCTATATTAAAGGATATTATCCGGATTGTCAAATGTTTGCATAATATGGGGAAGTACATTATAATATAGGATAATTATAAAAATGAAAACGTGGGTTAGACTTACAGGAAAACTACAGCAGAAAATTTAAGACGGCGAAAGCACGGGATGGTATTTGGGGTCCGGCGGTGCTTTTAGCAGAAAGGCGGAAGGTTAAAATGAAACAATTAGTGATAAAAAACAGGGAAATCGGCACGGGAAAACCTCTGATCTGCGTTCCGGTGATGGAACGGGAGAAAGAGGATATTATCAGAGAGATTACCTATCTTACACAAAGCCCTGCGGATATGATAGAATGGCGGGTGGACGCTTTTGAAAATTTCCGGAATTTTAATGCGGTGCGGGAAATTTTAGAGGCGGTGGCGCCGGTGCTGGGGGAAAAATTATTTCTTTACACCTTCCGCAGCAAAAAGCAGGGCGGCGAGGCGCAGCCGGAGGGAGAAATGTTAGCAGACCTTCATGACCTTGCGGCGGAATCCGGCTGTGTGGATTTGATTGATTTGGAGTATTTTGAAGAGGAAAAGCCCCTGCGTAAAATCAGGCAGCTCCAGGAAAAAGGGGTAAAGGTAGTGGCATCCCATCACGATTTTGAGGAAACGCCCCCAAGGGATGTGATGAAAATGCTCTTAGAGCGCATGTGCGCAGGCGGCGCAGATATCGTAAAACTGGCAGTGATGCCGAAAAGTGCCAAGGACGTGTTAAATCTTTTGGAGGTGACGGAAGAGTTTCAGAGGGAGAACGGGGACACGCCGGTGATTACCATGTCCATGGGAAAATTAGGAGGAATCAGCAGACTCTGCGGGGAAACCTTTGGTTCCTGTGTTACCTTTGGCGCCAATAAGAAATGCAGCGCTCCCGGACAATACCAGATGCAGGATTTGGCGATGATTTTAGAAACGATTCATAAAAGTAACGAAAACGGAATATAAAGAAAGTATGAAAAAAACATAAACATGGGAAGCGGCTATTGACTTAGCCGGTTTTCCATGTTATTTTTAACCATGCTAATAAATAACAATGTTAAATATTAACAAGGTGGTGAATGAAAAACAGTTCAGCCGGGGCAGGTAAGTCCGGCTTGGAGGGAAAAGTATGGGTAAGGAGGAAGAGATGGAAGCAATTTACAGGCAATTTTTCACGACGATGTCCCAGTTTCATAAACTGAGAATCAGTGAACTGTTGCCGGATATGACGAAAGTCGATTTTATGACTTTGATGGAGATATCTCATTTAAACTGCGGGGAGGAAAAGAAAAAAGTTACTACCTCCGTTCTGGCGGAAAGAATGCAGGTAAAGCCTTCAGCGGTTTCAAGGACAATGAAAGG
>JAGAIK010000221.1 GCA_017626625.1 Roseburia sp. | reverse complement strand
TTCCTGTTATGATGACTCCAGGTTGTTGGAGTTGATTGAGGAAGGGAAAAATCAGTGTGATTTTCTTACCGTATTTCCCCACTGGGGCACGGAATACAGCGAAAAGCCCGATGAAAATCAGCTTCGGATTGCGGAAAAATGTATGGAAGCGGGAGCGGATTTGATTGTGGGAGCTCATACCCACTGCCTGCAGGGGGTGGAATATTATGATGGGAAGCCTGTTTTTTACAGCCTGGGTAATTTTATTTTCGGGCAGAGCATTGAGCGTTCGGCGGCGGTGGAGGTGACGGTGAAGGAAGATGGAACCGCAGTTTACCGTCTGATTCCTGTCTATGCAGCGGGCGGTGTGACACAGAAGATGGATGAGGCAGCGGCGGGCAGCCTGTATACCTATATGCAGAAGATTTCCGTCAATGCGGCGGTGGATTCTGCGGGAAACGTGTCGGAAGTAAAGTAAAGGATAGCGGCAGTTCTCCGGCGAGACAGATTAGAAAAAAAGTTACATATAAAAAAATGTGTCCGGGGTGCAGAAAAATACAACAAGAAACGGAAATGAAAAAATGAAAGAAAAATTAATGAAGTTACCCAAATGGCTGGTGGTGGTGCTTGGATTTGTGCTGGTGGCGCTGTTTCTCCTGATTATGAATGGCGGTGGCGCTGTTGCGTCACTGGTGCCGGCATTTCGAAAAGGCTATACGATGCAGTGTATTGCAGAAATTGTGGCGGCGGTTTACACCCTTGCCATGCTGTTTCTCTTTGGTTACGGCAGGGCGCTTCGGGAGACGGGGGAAGGCTTTGTCAAGGGTTTTTATGTGGGCGGTTTTATGACGGGCTACTGTCTGTTTTCGGCGGCAGCTATGATTTATGTACAGCGCATGTCCGGAGAGATGCAGGTACAGTCTTTTGGGATGATTTTGATTTATCTTCTGACCATGTTTTTAGTGGGGTTAAATGAGGAAGTGATTGTCCGGGGTGTGGTGCTGAATTTACTGTTGGATCGTTTCAGCGATACGAAAAAGGGCGTCCTTGGGGCGGTTATCATCAGCAGCCTGATTTTCGGCTGCGCCCATATTCCGAATGTCTTTTCCGGTGTGTCTCTTTCAAGTGCACTGATTCAGGCGGTACAGGCGACATTGCTTGGAGTGCTGTTTGCGACAATTTATTTAAGAAGCGGAAATCTCTGGATTTGCATTATCCTCCATGCAGGAACAGATTTTGCCGGGCTGATGGCGAGCGGTATTTTTGGAAACGGAGAAATGACGGATATGATTGGAAATCTGTCCCTGATTAATCTGGTGGTAACGGTGCCGATATTTCTGGTTCCCTGCGTAGTACTGCTGCGGAAAAGCAAATTGGAAGAAATCGTCCGCAGAAGAAGAGGGGAAATGGTGATTCCTACGGCACAGGAGGGGGAAAATACGGCTACGGTATCGCTGGTGCTTGGGATTCTTTCCATTGTTATGGGCTGTTCCGGTTATACGGTGGGAATTGGACTGGCAGGGCTTTTGGGTTCTGTTGTGTCGAAAAGAATCAAACCCCAGGAAAACGGCGTTGCCACGGCGGCGATGGTGGTTTCCATTGTGGGAATAGTATTTTCCCTGCTGGGTATGGTGTTTATGATGGTAATGCTGCCTATGATGGGAGATATGCAGAATATGGAGAACTTTTTATAGGGACGGATATGCTTCGAGCGGGGCGGTGTGAAAACACCGCCCCGTAAAATTTATGTAAAAGAAAAGTGTAAATTGTGTAAAAAATAAGTATAATTCTTTGAATTAATTGACAATTTAAAACCGAATGTTATAATGAGGCTGTAAAAAACAGATTTGACATCAATGAATGAAGGAGAATGACTTATGAAAAGCAAATGGAGAACACGACTTTTTGCAGGAACTCTGGCGGCT
>JAGAIK010000220.1 GCA_017626625.1 Roseburia sp. | reverse complement strand
AGATTGCAGCACCTATGGTGAAAGAAATTATGGAAAACATTTTGCCCTACCTTGATAAATCCTGAAAAATAACGTATACTAGAGGAATCAGAAAAAGTACATGAGGTGTTTAATTATGGCATATGAAATTGTAGTTCCGGTAATTATTGCATTTGCAATCAGCGCTGTGTTAGGTCCTATCGTAATACCTTTCCTTCGGAGGTTAAAGGTGGGACAGACAGAGCGGAAAGAGTTAGAGTCCCATTTGAAGAAAAACGGTACCCCCACCATGGGCGGGATTATGATATTGGCGGCAATCGTGCTTACGTCGGTCTTTTATGTGAAGGATTACCCGAAGATTGTCCCCATTCTCTTTATGACCGTGGGCTTTGGGGTCATCGGCTTTTTAGACGACTATTTAAAGGTAGTGCTGCGGCGTTCTGACGGTCTGCTGCCGTGGCAGAAGATGATTTTACAGATAATAGTGACGGCGGTGTTTGCCGTGTACATGGTATGCTATTCCGATGTGTCCCTCACCATGCTGATTCCTTTTTCCGGGGGAAAATACTTGGATATCGGCTGGCTGGCAGTTCCGGTGCTGTTTATTGCCGTAGTGGGAACCGTCAACGGCACAAATTTTACCGATGGATTGGACGGTCTGGCGTCAAGCGTGACGATTATGGTGGCGACCTTCTTCTCTGTGGTGGCGGTGGGCAGCAATGCCGGAATTTCACCGATTACCTGCGCTGTGGTGGGGGCACTGCTGGGCTTTTTACTGTTTAATGTATATCCGGCAAGTGTATTTATGGGGGACACAGGTTCCCTGGCATTGGGGGGCTTCGTGGTTTCCACTGCCTACATGCTGCAGATGCCGTTATTCATTCCGATTGTGGGACTGATTTATCTTGTAGAGGTGCTTTCCGTCATCATTCAGGTGACTTATTTTAAAAAGACCGGGGGAAAACGTATTTTCCGCATGGCGCCTATCCATCATCACTTTGAACTGGGCGGCTGGTCTGAGACGAGGGTCGTGGCGGTATTTTCCATTACCACGGCAATTTTATGTATGATTGCACTGCTTGCCATCTAATACAGGCGGCGTGGGTATGGCAGAGATGGGCTGTTTGTGATTTAGGGGCAGACGGCGGGTGCATGGCAGAGTTGGACTGTTTGTGATTTAGGGGCAGACGGCGGGTGCATGGCAGGTTTTTCCGGAAAGAGGAAAGCGTCATGGAGTGAGATTTTTAGAAAGGTGTGATAAATTTTGGAGAAAAAGTTGGATTTGACCGGAAAAAAGGTTCTGGTGGTGGGCTCTGGCATCAGCGGCGTGGCGGCAGCGGAGCTTCTAAAGAAAAAGGGAAATGAGATTCTGCTGGTTGACGGAAATAAAGAGCTGGATGTGGAGGCACTGAAAAAGAAGGCTCTGGTATTTTCCGATGTGGAGATTATCCTCGGAGAACTAAAGGACGAGGATTTAGAGAAGGTGGATTTAGCGGTGTTCAGTCCCGGCGTGCCTACAGACATCCCTATGGCAGAGCAGATACGGGAGAAAAATATTCCCATCTGGGGCGAAATTGAACTGGCATACTATTTTGCCAAAGGTCCGGTTGCCGCGATTACGGGAACCAACGGAAAAACCACTACCACGGCGCTGACCGGGGAGATTATGGCAAATTATT
>JAGAIK010000219.1 GCA_017626625.1 Roseburia sp. | reverse complement strand
TATTCTGATGCATCTTTTGCTTCTTTAATTCCTCTTCTTATTTCTTCCTCTGTTTGTGAATCTATCCAAACTCTTTTTATTTTTGCTTTTGGATTTGGTTTTGCCATGAATATTCCGTGAAAGGAGGGCTGGCAGGTTCTTATATTTACAGAACGGAACAGGACAGGGTTAATTATATTAAAGAGGTTTATGAAACGATTGTCACAAGAGACCTTGTACAGAAATATTCTCTGCCGGATACTTTGGTTTTACAGCGATTGAGTGAATTTCTCATGGACAATATCAGTAATCTGACGTCTCCGAATAAAGTCAGTCAGCTTCTGACAGCGAACCGGACAGCAACCAATCATGTGACCGTTGGCAGATATATCAAATATTTGTGCAATGCCTTTGTTTTTTATGACAAAAAGCGCTATGATATTCGCGGGAAAAAGTATTTGGAAAGTTCTGAGAAATTTTATCTGTGTGATACGGGTATTCGATATGCGGTTCTGGGAAACCGGAATTTGGATTACGGCAGGGTGTATGAGAATATCGTTTGTATTGAACTGCTCCGCCGGGGATATGACGTGTATGTCGGAAAATTGTATCAGAAAGAAATCGATTTTGTAGCACAAAAAGGAAGTGAGAAAATTTATATTCAAGTCAGTGATAATATTTCGGCACAGAGTACGTTAGAAAGAGAAAGTTCACCGTTGCTGCAAATTCGTGATGCTTATCCCAAAAAAATTATCGCCAGGACGCGACACTCAAAATACAGTTATGAAGGTATCGAAATTTATGATATAGTTGAGTGGTTATTGCAGGAATAAACACGGACATTTTAGGGAGATTTTGACACAAATGAGAAAGAAAATTTTAGAATTTATAAAAAAAGAAACGGTACTTTCAGCAGCAATCTTTCTGGCACTGATTTCCGCCTGCTTTGTCAGGCCAACCCTTTCCTATATGGAGTATATCGACTGGCGTGTCCTTGGCATTCTCCTTTCCCTGATGATTGTCATGGCAGGTTTTCAGAAAAACGGACTGTTTGATGAAATCGGAATGCGGCTGCTGTCCCGGACGAAAAACACGGCGCAACTGACGGGTGTGCTGGTATTTTTATGCTTTTTTTCCAGCATGTTTATCACCAATGATGTGGCGCTGATTACCTTTGTGCCCTTTGCGGTGCTGACTTTAAGAAAATGCAGGCAGGAGCGGCTGATGGTTCTGGTAATTGTACTACAGACCATTGCGGCAAATTTAGGAAGTATGTTTACCCCCATCGGAAATCCCCAGAATTTGTATCTCTACCAATTATCTGGCATGGGTCTGGGGGAGTTTCTGCTCTTTATGCTGCCCTATACGGCGGTTTCCGGGCTGCTCTTATTAATTACGATTTTTGTGCTGAGTGCCAGAAAGCAAAAGCTTTCGTTGGAAAACTGTTCGTTTGGGGCGGACAGAAAATCCTTCGATAAAAAGAAAAATGTGCTGTATTTCGTCCTGTTTCTCCTGTGCCTGTTGGTGGTTGCAAGGCTGCTTCCCTACTATCTGGCGCTTGCGGCGGTGGTTTTGGCGGTGCTTTTTGCGGACAGGGAAGTGTTTAAAAATGTGGATTATTGTCTGCTGTTTACCTTTATCGCTTTTTTCATCTTTACCGGAAATCTGGGAAATCTCCCTGCATTTCGGTCGGTATTGGAAGGGCTTGTGGAGGGCAGGGAACTGCTGGTGGGGATTCTTGCCAGCCAGTGTATCAGCAATGTGCCTGCGGCATTGCTGCTGTCCGGTTTTACGGAAAATAGTAAGGGATTGCTGTTGGGGGTGAACATCGGGGGATTGGGAACTCTGATTGCCTCCATGGCGAGTCTTATTTCTTATAAAATATATGCCCGCAATTATAATCGGACGAAGCGGATCTACCTGTTCTGGTTTATGGTGGCAAATCTGCTGTTTCTGGCAGTGCTGGTGCTGTTGGCAGTGGTGATGCAGATGGTGTGAGGAGGAAATGAGCGGAAATGAACGAGAGAAATTTTAACGCAGAAAGTATGAAAGGAACCTTATACGTGCTGCTTTCTGCCATCTGTTTCAGCACGGGCGGTGTTCTGATAAAATTGATTCCCTGGAGCTCTGTCAGCATACAGGGAATCCGCAGTATTTTTTCTGCCGTGGTGATTGGCGGGTATATGCTGTTTTGGCACAGAAAATTTGTCTGCAACAAAGGGGTGGTATTCGGGGCTGTCTGCAATACGGTGATGGCGTTTTCCTTTGTGGCGGCGACAAAGCTGACTTCCGCTGCCAATGCGATTGTATTACAGTTCACAGAGCCTGTTTTTGTCATACTGTTGATGTGGCTGTTATATAAGAAGAAACCGGGAAAGGATGCGGTGCTTGCCTGCGTCATTGTTTTTAGCGGTATCTTATGCTTTTTCTTTGAATCCTTAAGCGGCGGCGGACTGCTGGGGGATTTTCTGGCGGTATTTTCCGGGTTCAGCTATGCTTTAGTTATGCTGATGAAGAAATTTCCGGGGGCAGATTTTGAATCCTCCCTGCTGCTTAGCAATCTGTTCAGCGTGGTGGTGGGGATTCCCGCCTATGTAAAAGAGACGGAATTTTCCGTGGAAATATGGTTCTTTATGGTGCTGCTTGGGGTGATTCAGTTTGGGTTTTCCTACATTTTTTTGTCTAAGGGTCTGGATAAGGTGTCCCCGGTGGCGGCTTCCCTGACCTCCACCATTGAACCTATTTTAAATCCCCTGCTGGTGGCGGTGTTCTGCGGGGAAACGGTAGGAAGGACGGCATTCTTGGGGGCGCTGTTGGTCGTAGGAGGGGCATCGGTGTATAACTTACGGCAGGCGGCGGAAAAGGCAGCATAAGGAAATTCTATTGTAAATTCCAACCCCGGAACGTATAATAATCGGTAAAGAAAGCAGTTTAAATCAGGAGGGAGAACCGAAGATTTTGAAGAAGCGTTTTAATGTGAGCGGACTTTGTTATCCAACAAAACACTATATGGTAAATCTTGACGGGCGTCTGAAGGAAATCAAAAAGCTGGTGGACTACGGAGATTATTTTGTCATTAACCGGGCAAGGCAGTTTGGAAAAACTACGATATTATATGCCCTGAAAAAATATTTGCAGGATGACTATATTGTGATATCTACAAGTTTTCAGGGGCTGAGTGCGGCAAAATTTGAGAACGAGTATAGCTTTTGCAGCGCTTTTGCAGAAATGGTATTGGAAAGTCTGTCTGTGAATGAAAATGCGGTTTCCGGGATTGCTTCTGATGAACTGGTAAAATTACAGCAGGCGGTGGACACAGAACAGGCTATGGATATGGTAGTTTTATTTCAGTATTTAAGAAATATATGTAAGAGTGCTGAAAAGCCCGTGGTACTGCTGATTGATGAAATAGACAGTGCTTCTAATAATCAGGTGTTTTTAGATTTTCTTGGGCTGCTTCGGGATTACTACTTAAAGAGAGAAGAAGTTGCGGCTTTTTGGTCTGTGATTTTGGCAGGGGTTTATGATATTAAAAACCTGAAACAGAGAATCCGACCGGAGGAGGAACATAAATACAACAGTCCGTGGAATATTGCAGCAGATTTTGATATAGATATGAGCTTTTCCGCAGCGGATATTGCGGGAATGCTTAAAGATTATGAGCAGGATTACCACACCGGAATGGATATCGGAAAGGTTGCGGCTCTGATTTATGATTATACCGCAGGATACCCGTATCTTGTTTCCCGTATTTGTAAAATTATTGACGAAAAGTTAGAGGCGAAGCCCTGGAACCAGCAGGGGGTAGTAGCGGCGGTGAAAGAACTGTTAAGCGAATCCAATACGTTGTTTGATGACATGAGAAAGAAAATCACAGATATTCCGGAACTTCGGAATATGTTGTATGCTATTTTATTCACAGGTCAGAAAATACCTTATAATCCGGATAATTTTGCCATTGATATGGGAACCATGTTTGGTTTTATCCGGAATGAAAATGGGGACGTTGCAGTTTCCAACCGTATTTTTGAAACCAGAATGTATAATTTTTTCCTGTCGGAAGAGCTTTTGAACAATGTGACCTATAATGCCTCCCTGCAAAATAGAGGTCAGTTTGTGCAGGACGGCGCTTTGAACATGGATTTTATTATGCAGAAGTTTGTGGAGCATTATACAGAGGTCTATGCAGACAGTGACCAGCAGTTTTTGGAAGAAAATGCAAGAAGGATTTTTCTTCTGTACTTAAAGCCCATTATCAACGGAACCGGAAATTATTACATTGAAGCCCGAACCAGGGATTTGAAACGCACAGATATTGTCGTGGATTATCTGGGGAAACAGTATGTAATAGAGATGAAAATATGGCGGGGGGAGGAATATAACCGCCGCGGGGAAAAGCAGTTAGCGGATTATCTGGAAGCGTACCATCTGGAAAAAGGGTATCTGCTCAGCTTTAATTTTAATAAGAAGAAACAACCGGGGATTCATACAATTATTTGTGGAAACAAGACAATCTTAGAAGCAGTTGTGTGAAAACACCCTGCCGGGGGGGGCAACGGTGTATAACTTACGGCAGGCAACAAAACAGACAGCAGGATAGGCAGGTTGTTCCGATTTTTACAATTTTTATAAGGCAATAACGCATAAAATCTGTTTAACAGCAAAACAGACAAAGGCGTCTGAACCAATGGATAACATTGATTCAGGCGCTTTTCTTTTTGGATGAAGCGGCGGGCGCATGTTTTCATCAAAAACAAAGCAGTAAAAAAGTTGTTCTCATGGGGAACAAAGACAGAAGGAAGTCAGTCTTTCAATCTCCGGAAATAATTCATGAAAGGAAGTAGCGATTATGGCGGAAAGAATAGCGGAACATCCGATACTTGGAGTGTTAGAAAAGGGAGCATTAGTAAAATTCACATTTGACGGAAAAGAAGTGGAAGGTTACGAGGGAGAGCCTATTGCAGCCGCCTTAAAGGCAGCCGGGCTTATGGTGCACAGATACACCAAAAAGGAGCATAAGCCCCGGGGAATCTTCTGTGCCATCGGCAGATGTACGGACTGCGTCATGGTGGTGGACGGAGTTCCTAATGTGAGAACCTGTATTACACCGTTAAAGGCGGGCATGAAGGTTCAGACACAGTATGGTGTGGGCGCAGAGCCCTTTGAGAAACAGTAGAAGGCGGGAGGTTACGAAGATGAAAAGATATGATTTGATTGTGGTAGGTGCAGGCCCTTCGGGCTTATCGGCAGCCATCGAAGCCGCCAAAAGAGGCTTGAAGGTAGTGGTATTTGATGAAAATGAGAAGCCGGGAGGACAGCTTTTTAAGCAGATACATAAATTTTTCGGCTCCAAGGAACACCGGGCGAAGGTCAGAGGCTTTGTGATTGGTGAGCAGCTTCTTGCGGAGGCGGACGAGGCAGGGGTACAGGTTGTGCTGAATGCAACGGTGGTAGGTCTCTATCAGGACAAGGAGATTGTGGTGAGAATCGGTGAGGAAATCCGGCATTATAAAGGAGACGCCGTTATCATCGCAACAGGCGCAGCGGAAAATATGGTGACCTTTCCCGGCTGGACGCTTCCGGGCGTTATCGGTGCCGGGGCAGCCCAGACCATGATGAACCTTCACGGTGTCCGTCCCGGGAAAAAGGTGCTTATGCTGGGTTCAGGAAATGTAGGTCTGGTGGTATCCTTTCAGTTAATGCAGTGCGGCTGTGAGGTGGTGGCTCTTGTGGACGCCGCTCCCCGGGTAGGCGGCTACGGAGTTCATGCGGCAAAGGTGGCAAGAACCGGAGTTCCCTTCTATCTGTCCCATACCATTGTGAAGGCGGAGGGCGATGAGTGTGTGACGGGCGTTACCATTGCAGAGGTGGACAGCAGTTTTCAGTTTATTCCGGGCACGGAAAAGCATTTTGATGTGGATACCATTTGTCTTGCCGTAGGACTTTCCCCCATGTCTCAGCTTCTTAAGATGGCGGGCTGTGAGATGGAGGATAATCCGAAGCGGGGCGGTCAGGTGCCGATTTGCGACGAATACGGAAGAACTTCCCTGCCGGGTGTTTTTGTGGCAGGCGATGTTTCCGGCATTGAGGAGGCAAGCTCGGCGATGATTGAGGGCCGTATGGCGGGAATTGCTGCGGCGGAATATTTAGGCTACATAGAAAAAGAAGAGTTAGAGACGGAGCTTACCTCCTTAGAGAAAGCCTTAGACGGGCTGCGCCAGGGCATGTTCGCCCCGAAAAACAGGGGAAAAGCCATTGAGAAAACGGAGGAAGGTATTGACATTTCCACAAGCCTTCTGAAAAACGGATATATTGCGGATGATGAAATCGAACGGTTTCCGGGGGTAACCCACAGGGTTGGCATCCATCCGGTGATGGAATGTACCCAGAACATTCCCTGCAATCCCTGTCAGGATGCCTGCCCGAAGGGATGTATTTCCATCGGCGCAAATATCACGTCCCTTCCGATTGTGGTGGAGGGTGCTGAGTGTATGAATTGTGGCATGTGCGTAGCAAGTTGCTCTGGTCAGGCAATTTTCCTTGTGGACGAGGACTGTGGCGACGGTACGGCAACCGTGACGATTCCTTATGAGTTTCTTCCGCTGCCTGAGGCGGGCACGAAGGGAAGCGCCCTGGGAAGAAACGGGAAAAAGGTTTGTGAGGCGGAGGTGGTTTCCGTCAAGAGTGTGAAAGCATTTGATAAAACCAACCTGCTTACCATGAGAGTGCCGAAGGAATTTGCCATGAAAGCGAGATTTTTTAAAGAGGAGGCTGCAATATGAATTCAGTAAATGACAGATTAAGAGATATAGGCGAGTTTGTTCCGGCGCCGGATGACGATATGTTAATCTGCCGCTGTGAGGAAATCACAAAGGGCGAAATCCGGAAGGCGGTTCACGAGGGAATGTGGACTTTGACGGAAATCAGAAGATATTTGAGAACTGGAATGGGGCTTTGCCAGGGACAGACCTGCGCAAAGCTGGTAAAGGGAATTGTGGCAAGAGAGCTTGGGGTATCCCCGGCGGAGCTTGAGCCGGCAACGTCAAGAGCTCCCATGCGCCCCATTGAGATGCGCATTTTTGCAAATGAGGCAAAGGAGGGCGAAAAAAATGAGTAATAATGCAGAAGTAGTAGTAATCGGCGGA
Organism: Roseburia sp.; assembly: GCA_017626625.1. GTDB lineage: Bacteria > Bacillota > Clostridia > Lachnospirales > Lachnospiraceae > Roseburia. The sequence continues at coordinate 478 of JAGAIK010000219.1, read as the reverse complement.
GGTATCATCGGCTGTGCCATCAGCTATTACCTTGCGAAAAGGGGAGCTGGCGTTATCTGCTTAGAGGGCTCGGACCATTTTGGAAACGGGGGTTCCAGCAGAAACGGCGGAGGTGTCCGGCAGTCGGGACGTGACCCGAGGGAGCTTCCCCTTGTGATGTACGGCATTAAAAATTTCTGGCCCACCCTCTCGGAAGAGTTGGAGGTGGACTGTGAATATCACCAGGACGGCAACCTGCGTCTCGGAAAAACAGAAAAGCACAGAGAGATTTTGACCGGGCTGACGGAGCGCGCGGTCAAGGTAGGGCTGGATGTAAAAATGATTGACGGAGATGAGGTGCGCCGCATCAATCCCTATCTTTCCGAGGAAGTTACCTGCGCGAGCTGGTGTCCTACGGACGGACACGCCAATCCACTCACCACGACCTTAGGATATTATAAGACCGCCAGAAAAATGGGCGTGCATTTCATTTCCGGGG
>JAGAIK010000003.1 GCA_017626625.1 Roseburia sp. | reverse complement strand
GCTGACTTTGTTGATGATGATGGTTCCCGTATTCGTAAGGATGAAAACTATGAGAAGAATTATATGATCGGAAAGTATGGAGCAATCCCTGAATTGAAAAGATTTGATATTTTAAAGGGGTGAAATTTCAAGAAAAATCAGATTGTTGTGACATGCAAATTATGGTACACTACCAACATGAGAAGTAATCAAATACAAGTTTAGCCAAGCTAAAGCTGGTGGCAGCCTCCCATACTTGAAAAAGAGGGGAGGTGGTGCTGATGGATATATACGAAGTGTTAAGCCTGTTGTTTTTAGGCGGCTCTTTCCTCATTGCACTGCTTGCCTACATAGATAGGAACAACAAGCGAAAATAAATAAGCCACCTTTGTCTTAGCCGGACAGGTGACTTATCTTAATCATCTTACGAGGCTACCACTTTGTAGGCGGTTGCTTCTCTTTGTGTTTATTATAATATGGAGCGGAAGAAGATTCAAGGCAAAATTGAAAAAAGATTGAATTGATGTGATTAGAATAGATAGTAACATATGTGTAATATACAAAATGGTCATAGGTTAATTTCATCATAGAAGACGAACTTGCAGTTGCTGCAACTTAAAATTGCGAAGTTGCAACTGCATTTTGATAGTATTCACAAGAGAAAAATGGTACGCTGAGGGAGTAGAAAGGAGTAGTGATATATGACATTAGGACAAAGGATACAAAAAGCAAGAAAAGAGGCAGGTTTGTCTCAAGAGGAATTAGCAGAGCAGTTAGGCGTATCAAGACAGGCTGTCAGCCGATGGGAGAATGATAATGGTTATCCGGAGATGGAAAAAATCATTCGGTTAAGCCAGATTTATCAAGTCAGCTTGGACTATTTAGTTGGAAACGAACAAGAAAAATCGGGAGAGGATATATCAGAAAAAGGTTGGTATGTCAGTAACGAATTGGCAGAAAGTTTTCTGGCACATCAAAAATCAAAGTTTATGAAAATAGGTATTTGTTTTCTGTTGGCGTGTGTGTCTGGTGTGTTTTCTTATATGAATATGTATAACAATGTTGGTGATGTGATTAGTACATTTATCATAATTATTGCAATTATTTTGATAATCAGTATGATGATATCAGACAATCAATATAAAAAGATTTGGACAGAACCACTGGTTTTTGATGCCGAAGTGTTGAAACAATTAAGAGTGACATTTGCGGAAAATAAGAAAAAGTATAAGATAATGATATTGGGCGGTTCATTTGTATTTCTAATAGGATTTCTGTTTTTGCCGGATTTCTATTGGACGGTTCCGGAAGATTTGCAGTATATATGGTATGCGTCAGGAGATGCGGTATCGGGAATAGGCGGTTGTTTTGCAATCTATACATGGGGGATATGGCGGGCATATAGGGTATTAACAAGGAATGAAGAATATTGGAGGCGGAAGAAGAAATGATAAAAAGGACATATTTATTGACGATATTGTTAATAGCTTCTTTGTTGACAGGTTGTGGGAACAAAACGGAAAAGATGAGCCGTATTGAAATACGAAATGAAAATAGCACAGATGTTGTAACCTTAGAAGCATTGTCCCAAGCTGATGTAGAAGATTTTTTTGATGAGGATGAATGGACAGAATACGAGAATTTTGATGAAAAACTGGTTCCTGAATATGTAATAGAGCTGTATCAGGAAAGGACACATACCAGAATGCAGTCTGATAAAGAAAATACTTATGAAAAAATCATGGAATATACCACATATAAGGATTCCGATATGGTTAAGGTAGTTATTAGCAAAGATACCATAAAAAGCGGCGGTGTGTCAGAAGGAGATTTGACTTTTTATTATAAAGGTTCGGAGAAATTTTTTTCTGCAATAAAATGGGATGAATAACCAGTCTCCGCACCCATTCCCTCCTCCCGGCATACCATAAAAAGAAACCATAACTTAGAAAGGTATGCCAGAACATGGGAAATTATGTAACAATGTCATTAGAAACGCATCTTTTTTTCGGAAGAATCATGAAAGAACATGCGTTATTTTTATATGCGGGTTTTCCCTGCGGGGAGACAAAATGCAGGCAGCAGGCGGATTTTTTCCGTGAAGAATTTGAAGACGGACTGCGGAGGGCGGTGCAGCTTAGCAACGGTATGGTAAGCAGCGGAGTGCTTTCTTCCGGGGAAATCGTGACAGAATTTACCCTGAAAGCAGAGCGTCAGACAGAAAAATTGTCGGGCATCTCCATTGACAGTGAGATTACGGAGGCAGAAAAGCGGCTGCGTGCCGGAAACCAGATGAGATTTAGCCGGGAAATGATGATGAATGTGCGGGCGTTAAACCGCCGGATGCTTCAGTTAGTCAACGGGCTGATTGAGTTTAAGGAGCAGATTTTGCAGGAGATAGCGGACTGCAGGCTCTATACCACCAACTATCCGCTGCTCATTGAGCACATTTTGCGGGAGGCGCGGCTCTACCGGGCAACCATCCTAGAACTTGAGAGAAGGGGCGGAATTGCGCCGAAAGATTTAAGGGAAATGGAACAGTTCTGGAATCAGATTATGATGGAACATGCCCTGTTTATCCGGGGGCTTTTAGACCCGACAGAGTGCGAGCTGATTGAGACGGCGGACGGATTTGCAAAAGATTACTGCCGCCTGCTCGAAGAGGCAAAGGAACAGGATTTGCGGACAATGGATGAGCTGACCCGCAAAACCATAGAAACCACACAGGAATACCAGAAGTTCAAAACAGCGGGGACAGAGGGAATTACAGATTGTAAGATACGCTCTATCATATTGCCGCTGCTGGCAGACCACGTGCTTCGTGAGGCAAACCATTATCTGAGGATTTTGGCGGACCACGGGATAGGCAGGGACTAATATGGAACTGTGCAAATATCCCGCAAAGGGAAATATACGGACCTTTCATATTGAAGCAATTCAGATTCCTATTGTCTATAACCGCTATGGCGATCACGACCCGGATGGGCTGCTTTATGTGTTGGAGGAAGAGGCGGAACAGATTCAAAAGGAGGTGCGCATCCGGTTTGAACAGAACCCGCCCCAACCCTATGAAAAGGTGCAGCCGTTGGTAATTCGGGCGAATCTGGGAGATACGGTAAAAATACGTTTCCGCCACAATTTAAACCGCAGGCTTTCTATCCATGTGCAGGGGTTATCCTATGATGTGAATACCTCGGACGGCGCCGCAGTGGGATTTAATGCAGACAGTACTACCGGCGGGGAAATCTGGTATACCTGGTATGCAGACCGGGAGGGCGTCTATTTATTCCATGATATGGCGTCTCCGGGAAGCTCGGAGGAATCCACCAATATACATGGACTGTTTGGGGCAATCATTGTGGAGCCGCCGGAGGCGGAATGGCTTGACCCGCAGACAGGGGAGGAGTTGGAAAGCGGGCTGATGGCGGATATTTACCAGCCCGGAAAACCAGCCTTCCGGGAATACAGCGTATTTTTCCATGACGAATTGGAGATGAAGAATAAAGACGGAAATCAGCCAACTGACCCGCATACCGGGCTTCCTTCCGGCACGACGGCAATCAGCTACCGTTCCGAGCCTATGAGAAACCGGATGCCGCTGACCCACGACCCGGCGGATTCGGGAGAGGAAATCTCCATGAGCTCCTGGGTGTATGGTGACCCGGCACCGCCCATTCTCCGTGCTTATGTGGGCGACCCGGCGAAAATCCGGCTGGTTCACGGCGGCGTAAAAGAAACCCATGTATTTCATCTGCACAACCACCAGTGGAGATTAGAGGGGGAAAATCCGGTTTCCACAATCATTGACTCTATTTCCATCAGCCCTCAGGAATGCTATACGCTGGACATTTTATATGGAGCGGGCAGCTTGAACGGGGTGATTGGCGATGTGATTTTCCATTGTCATCTGTATCCCCATTTCCATGAAGGAATGTGGACGCTTTGGAGAATCCACGACCGCCTGGAGGATTGGGACGGGAACACTGCCGGATGGGACGAAGATTCCGCCGTTAATGCCGTTAAAGGACAGGGAAAGACCGCCGAAAAAAGATAAATTACATCCGGGCTACCCAAATTTCATCGAGGGAACCGTGGGAGAAATGCCGCTGCAGCCGCCCTGTGGCGTAATTGATAGAGAGGGAAAAGTAACCAATGTGCCCACAGAGTTAGAGCGTGCTAATTTCGCAGAAAATGCAGTGCCGGGAGCGTTGTACACGGAAACCTGTCCGTGTCATACGGTGGGACAATGTAAAAAATGCAGCGGGTATCAAAGCGAATATGAAGACAACAGTGGAATGGAGATAACAGCAGGATATGAAACAGCCTGTGGAACAGAAGAAACACAAGGATATGAAACAGCTTGTGGAACAGAAAGAACACAAGGATATGAAACAGCTTGTGGAACGGAGATAACAACAGAATATGAGACAGCCTGCGGAATGGAGATGATGGCAGGATATGAAACAGCCTGCGGAGCGGAAATAACAGCAGGATATGAAGAAGATTGCTGCTGCCCGCATTGTAAACAGGAGCATGTCAAGGTTTTCGAGATTGCCATGGTGCAGGCGAAAATTACCTACAACAGCTACGGCTGGCACGACCCTCAGGGACGATTTTTTGTTTTGAAAGAAGAGTTAGAACGCCACGGCGGGCTAGAGGAATATATCCGCAAGGTGGAACAGCAGAAAATCAAGGTAGAGCCACTGGTAATCCGTGCCAATGCAGGGGATTGTATCGAACTGCACACCACCAATCTGCTGCCGGAATTTATAGAGGAAAGCGCTTTTCAGCAGCGCACCCGCACCGATATTGCAGGACACCATGTCCATCTGGTAAAATTTGACACCATTGTCTCCGACGGCGCTGCAAACGGGTGGAACAATATCGCAGGGGCGAGGCGCTATGAAACGCTGATAGAACGTTTCTTTGCCGATGAGGAATTGCAGACGGTATTTTTCCATGACCATCTTTTTGCCAACTCCCACCAGCAGCATGGATTGTTTGGGGCGCTAATCATCGAGGAGGCGGGCGCAACCTTCCACAGTCCCAGGGACGGAAAGGAAATTTCCTTCGGGAGCCAGGCGGTGATTCATCGGAGAAACGGCACTTCTTTCCGGGAATTTGCCTTGTTTGTGCATGATTTTGCGCTGCTGTTTGACAAAAATGGAAAGCCCCTAAATCCGCCGGAGGTTCCGGGCTCCCATGATGACCCCGGAGTGATGGGGATTAATTACCGGGCGGAGCCCATGCGGGAGAGACTTAAGCGGGAGGAGGACCCGGCATATATATTCAGTTCCATTGTCCATGGAGACCCCGCAACACCTGTGCTTGAAACTTATCCGGGGGATGAGCTGATGTTTCGTCTGTTAGACGGCGCCCATGAGGAACAGCATTCCTTCAATGTCACGGGGATGTCATGGCACAAAGAAAGAAAGGATTTGCATTCGCCCCTGGCGGCGTCCCAGACATTGGGAATTTCCGAAGCCTTTAATCTGAATGTGACGGAAACATACGGCGCCGGAGATTACCTTTATTATTTTGGCGGTATCGACGATGCGTGGCTGGGGTTATGGGGAATTATCCGTGCCCATGAAAAATACCGGAAACATTTAAAACCCCTGTGTAAAAAGAAGGAGCGTATCCTTCCGCTGCCGCCCTGCCCGGGGAAAAATGATATCATCCGGCATTATGAGGTGGCGGCAATACAGAAAGATTTGGTCTATAACCGCTACGGTGACCACGACCCCAACGGGCTGGTTTTTGTGCCCTTAGAGGACCTGGATATGGTGCTGGCAGGAAAATGTCCGGCAAAACCGCTGATTCTCCGTGCCAATGCGGGGGACTGGATAGAGGTCACGCTGCACAATGCCCTGAATATAGAGCAGCCGGTTCCCTATTTTGATTATCCGAAAGTCCCGCTGGATAAAAAGCACACGCCGTCCATGAGGGTTTCGCTGAATCCGCAGTTTCTCCAATATGACCCGGTTTCCGATTCGGGTATCAATGTGGGCTACAATCCCAAAGAGCAGACCGTAGGCATTGGGGAGAGCAAGAAATACCTGTGGCGGGCGGACCGGGAATACGGCGGCTGTATCCTGCAGTCCTTTGGCGATATGCGAAACCACCGTTACCATGGCCTGTTCGGTGCTGTAATTGTGGAACCGCCGGGAGCGGAGTGGTACCGCAATTTTACCAGAAAAAAGGGTTCCCATGCGGAGCAGGCAGTGATTACGGCGCCCGGGGTGGAAAGCTTCCGTGAATACGTGCTGTTTATCCAAAACGGCATACGCCTCTTAGACGCAGAAGGAAATCTCATTCAGACTGCGGCGCAGGATGGTGAGCCGGTGGATGCGGAGGACACGGGAGAAAAAGGCTACAATTACCGATCGGAACGTTTTGCCAATCGGTTGAGGAAAGATAAAAGGATAGAAAAAGTTTTCTCCAGCAAAATACATGGTGACCCCGCCACCCCGTTGCTGAAAGCATATTCCGGCGACCGTGTCATTTTCAGAACCCTGATGCCGGCGGATAAGCCAAGGAATACTTCTTTTGCGGTGCACGGACATATGTGGAGGGAACAGCCTAAAGATGCTCTTTCCAGAAACATTCCGCTGCAGGGAGCAATTAGCGTTGGAAATAAATTTGATATGGAAATGGAAGACGGAGCAGGCTGCCCGGGGGATTACCTTTACCGTTCCGGCAGCTTTAAATGGGATGTGGAATCTGGAATGTGGGGAGTTTTCATAGTGGTAAAACGCTCCATTGGCTGCAGGTGCAGAGAGACCTGCCGAAAGATAAAAGATAGTATTTGTCAGGGAAACTGAGAAAAAAGACAGTTTTTGCTTAGGGAACTGCCAAAGGAGACAACTTTTGCCAGGAGCAGATGCCAGAGAAACAGCTCTTGTCAGGGGGCAGTCGGGAACAGGTTGTCTTTTATCAAGGAAGAATGGAAAAATCACAGCCGGAGCGTGGAGTATGGGCTCCGGCTTAAAAGTGCACTCACTACACTAATTTACGGATATGGATTTGACTCTAAAACTTTACATCTCTTTGGTAGAAATTGTCACGCATTTCTGGTAGAATAAAGAGGAAAAATACCAATAGAGAAACGAGGTCACACAGATTATGAATATACTATTTTTCCTCACTCCCAAGGAGGAAGTTGCAACCGTCAAGGAAACCGATACGCTGCGCCAGTTGC
>JAGAIK010000218.1 GCA_017626625.1 Roseburia sp. | reverse complement strand
TTATGGGAAAAAGACCATTAACCTGGGTAAGGATATTCAGAACGGGGAAAACTGGTTTTTATCTGTGGCAGATGATATTCATTATCTGAACAGCCACCTTGGGGGCTACAGGCGTGACCTGATCAAATGCCATATAAAAGTAGACAGAAGAGATGTGTTCTGGGCGAAATGCAGGGAAAGGACGCCGGAAGGAGTCAAGAAACTGGTCCGTAAATTTAAAAAATAATCAGAAGGATAGCGAAACGGCACATAGGGAGGAAACAGCAGATGTTAATGAATCGGTTACAAAAGGCATATTATATATGGAGAGCCGAAGGCACAGAAGCGCTGCTATACAAGGTAAAATTAAAACTGGATATGAAAAATATATTCCGGAAAAATTCATATAACAAATGGATAGAGGCGAATGAGTGCGATATTATGCGGGTGACGGAGTTAGAGTACAACCCGCTGTTTTCGGTGGTAATTCCGGTATATAATGTTGCCGACAACATGCTGCGGGAATGTGTGGATTCTGTGTTGGGTCAGACCTATAAGAATTTTGAAATTATTCTGGTAGACGATGCTTCCACACAGAAATCGGTCCGCAAGGTGCTGGGAGAATATGAAGGAAACCCTAAAATTACTGTGATATACCGGGAGAAAAACGGACATATTTCACGCACCACCAATGACGGCATTCATGCTGCGAAGGGTGAATTTGTGGCTTTGTGTGACTGCGATGATTTGTATGCCCCCAATGCCCTCTATGAAATGGCAAAAAAATTAAATGAGGAGCCTGATTTGGACTTTATTTATTCGGATGAGGACCATATCAGTGAAAATGGAAAAGAGCGCAGCAACCCGTTCTTTAAGCCGGACTGGTCCCCGGAAACCTTTATGTCCTTTATGTATACCTGTCATCTCTCCGTATACCGGAGAACGCTTCTTGAGGAGCTTTCCGGGCTTCGGGTAGGCTTTGAGGGGTCCCAGGATTATGACCTGGTGCTGCGGGTCATGGAAAAAACGACACGCATCGGTCATGTGCCGAAAATCCTGTATCACTGGCGGATGCGCAAGGAATCAACGGCAAATGCCATTGCAGCAAAACCTTACGCTCTTGAAGCGGCAGAGAAAGCAAAAAAAGAAGCGCTTGAGAGGCGCGGACTGAAAGGCGAGGTCACGTTTCTGCCGGCGATTGCACAGTACCGGGTTACTTATTTCCCGCAGGGAAATCCGCTGGTTTCCATCATTATTCCTTCTAAGGATAATCCGAAGATGGTTGCCATGTGTCTTGACGGCATTGTAAAGCATACGGCTTATAAAAATTATGAGGTTATTCTGGTGGATAACGGAAGTAAGGAAGAGAACCGAAAACAGATTGAGAGCCTTATTCAGAATTATCAGCAGAGTGGGGAACTGCAGGTTCGGTATTTATACCGCCCGATGGAGTTTAACTTTTCAAGGATGTGCAATCTGGGAGCAGAGGAGGCAAAGGGAGAGTATCTGCTGTTCCTGAATGATGATATTGAGGTAAGTGAGGAGGTTAAAAAGTGCCCTCACTACACTGCCGGGGTGGAGCAGTGGCTCTCTGTTCTCCTGGGGCAGGCGCAGGTTTCCTATACCGGAGCGGTAAGCTGTAAACTGTATTATCCGGGCGGCATTCAAATCCAACATGCCGGAGTAGTGAACCTGTCCATCGGACCGGCACACGGCTTATACGGACTGAATGATACCTTTAATTACTATTACGGCAGAAATTTAATGGATTATAACTTCTGTTCCGTGACTGGGGCATGTCTCATGCTGGAGCGGAAAAAGTTCGAGGAAGCGGGACGGTTTGATGAGGATTTCCCGGTGGCATACAATGATGTGTCACTGTGCTTCCGGTTAGTGGAGCTGGGCTATTTTAATGTGGTGCGGAACGATGTGATTTTGCTTCATCATGAGTCGGTCAGCCGCGGACTTGACCGGGAGTCGGCGGAGAAGGAAGAACGGAGAAGCCGGGAAATGCAAAAGCTCTATGAAAAACACCCGCGGTTTTTAAAGGGCTATGACCCCTGCTATAATCCGAATCTGGTATCTGACAGCATAGATTTTTCCGTTGATATGAAATATGCTTCTAAGCATGAAAAGGTGAAAAAGCTGCAGGAGAGAGAAGTTGCGGGATATCACTGTGTCACAAAGGAAGAAGAAATTCTGGTCTATTATGTGGATTTCGTGGAAGAAAAGGAAGAACTGGTTCAGATTAACGGCTGGATGTTCAACAGCAAAAAGGAAAGCAATAACCGCAACAGGGTGAGAATCCTGTTAAAGCGTGAGGATAACGGGGAAATATACGCTGTAAAGACGAAAAGGAGCCACCGTCCGGATTTACAGACCGCATATGCCGACAGAAAGAAAGTCTCCCTGGCGGGGTATCAGACCATCTTTTCTAAAGTGGAGCTTCCGAAAGGAAGCTATCAGATTGGATTGGAGTTAGATAAGCTTTATATTATGTGTAAAAACCGGCTGGAAGTATAAGAAATAACGCCGTCTGTCTCTGGGTATTATGGGATAAAGAGACAGGCGGTATTTTTGACAGGAGCGTTGCAATAGTATGGATGGCACACCCGCCGTGAACGCTCCGGAATGGAGAGTGGAATGAGATTACTACATATTGCAGACGTGCATTTAGGGGTGAAGCCCGATGCAGGAAAAAGCTGGAGCGCAAAGCGGGAACAGGATATCTGGGAATCCTTTGCCAAAGTGATTGAGACGGCGGGACAGCAGAAGGTGGATTTTCTGTTGATATCCGGCGATTTGTTCCACGCCCAGCCGCTCAAGAAGGAACTGCGGGAAGTCAATTATCTTTTCGGACAAATCCCGGAAACAAAAATTATTCTGATGGCAGGCAATCATGACTATCTCCGGCAGAAATCTTACTATCTCACCAATGAATGGCAGGAAAATGTATTTTTCTTCCGCCAGGAGGAAATCGGGCGTTTTGATTTTGAGAAAGAGAATGTCAGCGTATACGGGTTGAGCTACTGGCACCGGGAAATCCGGGAACCTTTCTATGATAATGTGCATCCCACAGACAGCGGGCGCATCAATATACTGCTGGCGCACGGCGGGGATTCTTCCCATATCCCCTTTTCGGCAGAACGGATTCTGGAAAACGGATTTGATTATGTGGCGGCGGGGCATATCCACAGAGGCGGTCAACTGGTGCCGGAGCGGGCGGTGATGGCGGGGAGCTTAGAGCCCACGGACTGTAATGATGTGGGACCTCATGGCTACTGGTTAGGAGAGATAGAAAAAGGGCGCAGCAGGGTGCATTTTTATCCCATAAGAAACTGTGAATATTGCCATGAGGACTATTTTGTCACGGGACAGACCGCAGAGCGGGAAATCTATGGGTGGGCAGAGAAGCTTTTAGCAGAGCGTCCTGCGTACCAGTATTTCCGGCTGTTTTTAAAAGGAAAGAAAAATCCGGACATCACATATGATGTGAGCCGCCTGGAACAGTTAGAGCGGGTGGTGGATGTGGTACAGCAGTTAGAGCCGGATTATGACTATGAAAAGCTGAAAGAGGAACATGCGGGCTCAATACTGGGGGAATATATTCGGGTGTTGCAGAATATGCCAGCGGAAGAAATAAACAAAAAAGCATTGGAATATGGGGTGAATGCGCTGCTTGGAAATAAAATAGAATGAGGATTTAACAATATTCGGGAAGGCAGGGGAACGTATGAGAATCGAGGAAGCAAGAATTTTTAACTTCGGAAAACTGCAAAAAAAAAGTTATCGGTTTGCGCCGGGGCTGAATGTGGTCTACGGCGAGAATGAGGCAGGCAAATCCACCCTGCATGATTTCCTTGGCGCCATGCTTTTCGGTATGGAGAAAGGGCGTGGGAGAGCTGCGGCGGGAGAAAAATACAGCAGGTATGAGCCGTGGCACGCACCGGGCTACTATAGCGGGGCGCTGCGCTTTTTTGTGGAGGGACGTCCCTTTTATCTGGAACGGAATTTTTATCAGAAAGAGAAAAAAGAAATTTTGAAAAATGAGGCGGACGGGGAAGAACTTTCTGTTGCCTATGGCGATTTGCAGATGCTGCTCGGGGGAGTCACCAAAGAGGCATTTGAGAATACTTATGACGTGCCCCAGTCGGGTGCGGCTACCGGAAAGGAACTGGCGGATATTTTAGCGGAGTATCTTTCCGATGCGGCGGAGAGCGGAGATGCCAGTGTCCGTGTGGCACGGGCGCAAAAGCTTTTACATACGAAGAAAAAAGAATTAAATCAGGATTTAAAAAGAATAAAGAACGAGAAAAATCAAGAACTTCACAGCCTCATGATAGAAAAAGAACTGTTAGAGCGGGATTGCCGGGGGCTGCAGGGCAGTATTGCGGATGCAGAGCGGGAAATTAATAGCTTAAAGAAAATGAGAGCGGAAGAAATAGACGAAATTGAACGGAAATATAAAGAAAAAGAGAAAGAGCAGGAAAAAGAAAACGGGACGCAGAGGATAGCTGCCGCTGTATTTGCCGTCAGTGTCCTTGCGATTATTTTAAACGGATTGGTGTATGGATATTTTCATTACCCGGCGCTCCTTATGGCAGTCAGTGAACTGCTTTTTGCAGTGGCGGGCGCAGTGGGAGCCCTTAAGTGGAAACGGGAGAGCGAAAAAAAGCAGGAGCAGCAGGAGGAAAAACCTTCCCCGCACCAGTACAGTAATGCAGCGCTGGTACAGTCGGAGCGGATGCTTAAGAATCTGCGGGATTCGCTGGCGGAAAAGGAAACCAGAAGGTATAATATTATGGAAAAGATAGAGGCTGCGCAGCAGCCGGGGGAGGAGGAACGGGAGTTAGACATCCGGTTAAAGGCTGTGGAGCTGGCTTCTTCCCAGATTGCCCGGCTGGCAAATGAGTTTTATGAGGAGATACAGGACGAATTAAACGGTGCGGTGTCAGGGTGGGTTTCCCGGATGACGGGAGGCAGATATGACCGTGTCACGGTAACGTCGGAGGGCAGGCTGCAGCTTCATTTTGACGGTATGGATTTTCCGCCGGAAACATTGAGCAGAGGTACCTGAGAACAAATTTATCTGGCATTGCGCCTTGCGGTGGGGGAAATTGTCACAAGGGAAGAGCGGCTCCCTGTATTTTTGGATGAGACTTTTTCCATGTATGACGACAGGCGGTTAGAGCAGGCATTGCGGGCGCTCTCGGAGCGGGAGGAGCAGATTTTTATTTTTACCTGCCAGCACAGGGAGATGGAGTTATTGGAGAAGCTTGGAATTTCTTATCATAAAGTTGTGTTAGAATAAGGTGGCGACAGATTTGGCAAAAAAGAAGAAAAAGAAATACCGTCCCTTCTGGATTTTTGCGAAGGTACAGCTCGTGCTGTTTCTTTTCGTGGCAGCCGGAATAGGGTGGTATTTTCTTGGAGGATACGCAGAGGAAATTAAGGGGCTTCAAAGGGAGGCGGAGCAGTTGGTACGCAGCTCTACCCCGGAAACCTTTAAGGCAAGCCAGACCAGCATCGTTTATGCGGCGGACGGCACGATGATTTCTACGTTAAAAGGAGAAAAAGATTCCTATTATATTTCCTTAGATGAGATGCCGGTGGAAGTGATATCGGCAATCGTCAGTATAGAGGATAAAAAATTTTTCAAACACAATGGCATCGACTACCGGGCGATTCTGCGGGCGGTGAAAGCCTTTATAGACGAGGGCAGACCCACCCAGGGCGGAAGCACCATCACCATGCAGTTGGCGCGAAACACTTTCCTTTCCCAGGAAAAGACCTGGCAGCGGAAGGTGGAGGAAATGTTTATTGCCCTTGGGTTAGAGGAAAAATACACCAAGGAGCAGATACTGGAGTTTTACCTGAATAATATTTATTTCGGAAACGGTTACTATGGGATTCAGTCCTCCAGCAGGGGATATTTTAACCGGGATGTGACGGAACTGGATTTATCGGAAATCGCGTTTTTATGCGCCATACCCAATAATCCCACCAACTATGACCCCATTACGAACAAAGACAATACGTATGCCAGGAGAAACCGTATTTTAGATAATATGTTAAAAGACGGTAAAATTTCCGAGAAGGAATGTCAGACGGCAAAGGAGAGCTTTATCGTATTAGAAAGGCCGGAAACGCCGGAAAAAAATGATTATGTGGAGACGTATACCTATTACTGCGCCACC
>JAGAIK010000217.1 GCA_017626625.1 Roseburia sp. | reverse complement strand
GTAAGCCCGATGGAGATACCGGAAACAATGGAAAATATTTTCATCACAATTCCGATAACTGTAAGAGGTATGTCTGAGCCGTATTTGGACAACGCACCGTATTTCACAAGAGCATTATTCAGCACCGCCGTCACAACGACAATGGTTATCTGGGTAAAAAAACTGCTGATACCCAGCATCATTACATTTTTTAATGTTTTCCATTCAGGCAGAAAGCTTTGTCTGTTCAGATGAAAACTTTTCGTGTGAAACAGATAAATCACAGAGAGAATCCCTGACACTGCCTGTCCGATGACCGTCGCAACCGCAGCTCCCTTCATACCAAGGTCCAATGCAAAAATGGCAATCGGGTCAAGGATAATGTTCAAAACACAGCCAATACAGTTTATCCCCATCGCCAGTCTGGGACTTCCGTCTGCACGGATAATAATGTTGAGCATATTAGAAAGCATATAAAAAGGTATGCCTATCACCAGATAACTGAAATATTCCGTTGCATAAGCCACATTATTTTCCGTCGCTCCGAACAGGCTTAAGAACTGCTGCTGAAAAATGCAGTAAACCGCCACCAGAACAAGCGAACACAAAAGCGTCATCAGAGAAGCGTTGCCCACTGCTCTGCATGATTTTTCGTATTCTTTTCTTCCCTGGCAGATACTGAAATACGCTCCGCAGCCGCTGCCGAACAGCAGCGCAATGGCAAGGGCAATCACTGTCAGCGGATATACCACAGAGGTTGCACTGTTTCCCAGATAACCAATGCCATGCCCGATATAAATCTGGTCTACCATGTTGTAAAGCGCCGCTATCAACATGGATATAATACTGGGGATGGCAAACTTCACCATCAGTTTCCCGATAGGCGCCTCCCCTAAAAAACTATTTGCATTTTCATTCATGCTACAAATACCGCCTTTCCATGTATTCATTTTTTTCAATCATCCGTCTTGACTTTTGTACTCACCCGGATACAATAAAAAAGAGACGAATGTTTCTTTATTATAGCAATTTGAAGGGGGTTTTCAATAGTTCCCGTCTTAATTGCGACACACAAGGGGGTTTTGTTGCTTTATGAGAAGAAAATCTACAACATCTGAAATGATGAAGTCGTATATCGTTGACGCTTTGCTGATTCTGATGTCCGAGAAGGATTTTTACAGTATCACCATTGATGAGCTTGTAAAAAAAGCCGGTGTCAACCGTTCGACTTACTACAGGCATTTCACCGGAAAGGAAGATGTTATTTTTTATTTTCTGGATTCTGTTATGAGTGAATATCTGGAAAAAGTCCGGCTTGAGAAGCCGGACTTAAGAACGTATCTTCTGAATATGTTTGCGCATTACCTGAATTACAGGGAACAGATGCTTGTTATCTATCAGGCAGGCTTGTCTATCGTTCTGCTTCGTGTGCTGGAAAAATATTTTTACTCCCGGATTGACACCAACAGACCCTTAGCGGAGCAGTATAACGTTTCCTTTTATATCGGCGGCATTTTTAATCACTTTCAGATGTGGTTTTCGAGGGGAATGCAGGAATCTCCGGAACAACTGACAGAATTTGCCCTTTTATCACTGCCGCCGCAGTTTGTCCCCTATCTGACCAAATAGAAACGGAGGTGCAAAAACACCTCCGCCTGTTATGCCTCCACCAGTTGCAATTCATAGAGCTTCTTATACACTCCGTTCTCAATTTTCAACAGCTCCTGATGTGAACCGCTCTCCTTAATCCGCCCGTGATCCATCACCATAATTTTATCGGCGTGCTGTATCGTAGATAATCTGTGCGCCACCATAATCGTGGTGCGCCCCTCCATCAGCTTCGACAGGGCACTGGTGATAAGACTCTCCGTCTCCGTGTCAATGTTGGCGGTCGCCTCGTCAAGCACTAAAATGGCAGGGTTGTAAACTAAGGTTCTGGCAAAGGACAAAAGCTGCCGCTGCCCTGCGGACAGGGTGCTCCCCCGTTCCGTCACCGGGGAATCATAGCCCTCCGGCATTTTTTCAATAAAGGAATCCGCATGCACAATCTCTGCCGCCCGCTTGATTTCTTCCAGAGAAATCTCCTCATTTTCCAGAGAAATATTTCCCTTGATATCCCCGGTAAAAATAAATACATCCTGCTGCACCTGCCCGATGGCACGCCGCAGCACATCCGTATCAATGTCCTTGATATTCACGCCGTCAATTAAAATTTCTCCCTGCTGAATGTCATAATAGCGCCCAATCAGATTTAAAATCGAAGATTTTCCCGCTCCCGTAGCTCCCACAAAAGCAATTTTCTCTCCCGGCTCAATGACAAAGCTGATATCCTTTAAAATATAGTCCTCCTTCTCATAGGCAAACCAGACATGACGAAACTCAATGCGCCCCTTTATGTCCACCTCCACCGGATGTTCCGGATTTACGATATCCGGCTTTTCATCTAAGACGGAAAAAATCTTTTCCGCTGAGGCAAGGGAGGACTGCAGCGTGCCGAACTGCTCCGCCAACTCCTGTATCGGCTCAAAAAAGGAGCTGATATAAGTGATAAAAATAAACAGCGTTCCAAGGGAGAGGGTTCCGCCTAACACCGAATAACTTCCGGTTCCGATGACAATAATCATTGCCACCACCGATAACAGATAAATGGAAGGGCGGAAAATGGCAAAGGTCATGACCTCCCGCCAGTTTGCCCGGAACAGCTCTTCGGATTTTCCCTCAAATTCCCTGTATTTTTGCTCCTCCCTTGCAAAAACCTGTATCAGCTTCATACCGGAAATATGCTCGGACAAAAAGGTATTGATTTCCGTAATTTTATTTCTGGTTATCTGGTATGCCTTTCTTGACATAAACCGGAAATAAAAGGTCAGCGCCGTCACCACCGGCAAAAGCACAAAGGAAACCAGTGCCATTTTCACATCAATGGACAGCATTACCACCGCATAGCCGATAATTTTCACGATATTTTTAAAGAGCTTTACCAGAATCGTGGAAAACAGCTCGTTCACCGCCTCGGTATCGTTAGAAACCCTTGTCACCAGTTTTCCCACCGGGGTGGTATTGAAAAAGCCTAAAGAAAGGGTGTGGATATGGGCAAACACTTCCTCCCGCATCCGGTAAATGATTTCCTGTCCCATTTTCTGTAACATCCAGGTATCAAGGGCGTTGAACACAAACCCCAGCAGCAGCATAAACAGATACAAAAGCGCCGCCGCTAAAATTCCGGTAAAATCATAGTGGCGGAGCGACTTTAATTCCTCTCTGCCTAACGCCTTTGCCCCCTGATCAATGTAATTCTTTATCACATCCTGCTCCGCCGCAGAGAGCATTTCACATTCCGAAGCGGTAAGATGTTCCGCCATGTAATAACGGTTCTCATAGAGCAAAATCTGATAATAAGGACGCTCCGCCGTCATAGCCTTTTCGTCAAAGTCCCTGGTCAGATAACCGTCTCCGTAGGCAACCGCTCCGTCTGCCTGCGCCGTGGTTTCCACATAGGGCGCATAGTAGCCGTTGATATAGTCATCAATGGCATTTCCAATGATAATGGGACGGTACAGCTCCACAACGATAATAAACAGTACCAAAACGGTGGCAGCCGTCATCGTCCATTTATGCGGTTTTAAATATGCCATCAAACGTCTCACTGCTGCGCACCTCCTTTTCCTGCCTGTTTTTCGTCTTCTCTCCCAAGCGCAGAGGCTTCCCCCACAGAAACTTCATTTGCTGCTGCAGCCTCTAACTGCTGTTTTTCAAACATATCCCGGTAAATGCCGCCCTGCGCCATCAGGGTTTCATGATTTCCAATCTCCTTTGCCTCGCCGTCCTCAAGCACCAGAATCACATCCGCATTCTGAATCGTAGAAATCCGGTGGGCAATAAGAATCGTAGTTTTTCCTTTTCTGTTTTCCTTTAAATTCCGCAAAATCTGTTCTTCCGTATCCGTGTCCACCGCAGACAGGGCATCGTCTAAAATCAAAATCGGCGCATCCTTCATCAGGGCGCGGGCGATGGAGCTTCTTTGCTTCTGTCCGCCGGAAAGCGTCACGCCACGCTCCCCCACGATAGTCTCATAACCGTCGGGAAAAGCTGCGATATTTTCATGAATACAGGCGGTCTCCGTGGCATGGATAATTTCCTCCATATCCTCACCCTCCACGCCGAAGGCAATGTTGGACTTTAAGCTGTCGGAAAAAAGGAAATTGTCCTGGGGCACATAGCCGATATTTTCCCGCAGCGTCTTTAAGGGAATGGTATTGATATCCTGTCCGTCAATAAAAATCATTCCGCCTTTGGTCTGATAAAGCCGCAGCAGGAGGTTTACCAGCGTGGATTTGCCGTTTCCGGTGCGTCCGATAATGGCAAGGGTGGTTCCCTCCGGCACCTCTAAATTGATATCCTTTAAAGTCGGCTCCGTGTGCCCCCGGTGGATAAAGGTCAGATGGCGGAAGGAAATCCGTCCCCTGATTTCCTCCACCTCCTTCGTCTCCTCCCCGTCAAAAATCTCCGGTTTTTCCGCAAAAATATCCTGTACACGGCTGATGGACGCCGCCCCCTGGGAAAACATATTCACTGCATCCCCGCAGGCAAGCATGGGCCACACCAGCATATTAATGTACTGGTTAAACGCCACAAACCGCCCTAAGGTGATGTCCCCAATCAGCGCCAGGTAACCGCCGTAAATTAAGGTAATCAGGCTGGAAATCCCGATAATCACGTCTAAAAGCGGCATCACCACCGACTGCATTTTTGCAATGCTTAAATTTTTCTCCATGGTGTTTTTATTCTCTCTGGCAAATCCATACCTCTGAGCGCGCTCCCGGACAAACGCCTTAATCACCCGCACCCCGGAAAAGCTCTCCTGCACATAATCCGTCAGGTTAGAAACCGCCTCCTGCCTCGCCTGAAAGCGGCCGCGGATAACCTTTCCGTAATAAATCTCTCCCACCAAAATAAAAAACATGGGGATAATGGCAAGCAGCGTCAGCTTCACATTGACATAATACATCATCTGACCGATGACCATCACCGTCATCACCGAGGCGTCAAACACACAGATGACGGCGGGACCGATGGACATGCGGATAGAGTTTAAATCACTGGTAAACCGGGTCATCAAATCCCCGGTCTTATGCTCGTTATAGTATTCCACACTCATTTTTTCCAAATGTCGGAACATATCATTCCGCAGCTCTTTTTCAATGGAGCGGGACGCCCCAAAGAGGAAAAAACGCCACAGGAAACGCCCTATGGCAAGCAGCAGCCCCAGCAGGAAAATGGCAAGCAGCGCCCGCTTTACCCCTTCCCAGTCCATGGTGCGGGCGGTCAGACCGTCGGTGATGGTTCCCGTCAGCTTTGGAATAAATAAATTGGCAAAGTCCACCACAAACAGGGTGATAATACCGCAGATGTAGCGTACTTTATGCCGTTTGATATATTGGAAAATAAATTGAAATGATGTCATCGTTCTTCCTCATTTGCACTTTCTAATATGGTTAAATGTCTGCAATAATAATCAAATTTTTTCATATAATACCACTCCGTCCCGCTTGATTTCTGCTTTCAGTTCTTCTGAAATCCTTGAATCCATATTGATAATATCCAACTTTAAAAGGCTCCACAAATCTTCCTGCAGGCAGTCATAGAGCTTATCAAAATCCCTGCAGCCGTAAATTGCCAAATCAATATCACTTCTCGGTCCATTAGTTCCCCTTGCCCTTGAACCAAACAAGACTACCTTTTCCGCTCCATGCTGCTTTGCCATTTCCCTGATTTGTTCATATACCTGCTCAATCGCTACTGCACCCATAATATCCTCTCAACGCACATTTTTATTACACACTCCGGTGACACTGTTCTCACAGCACACCTTATATACTCTCTTATAACAGTTTCAGGCGGATAAAAGCTATCCGCCCAAAAAACATTTTCATTCCCGATACCTATCCATTATAATACTCCCGCTGACCGTTATTCAATACAGAATTATTTTTTAATCCCACTGACCTGGAAAATACTGTTTTTCTAACGGCGGAAATTCTCTGCTGAACGCCTCCACCTCCGCATCGGGAAGATGTTCAAATACCTCCGATTCATAAAATTTTCCATGAATGCCCTCCATGGCTCCCGGAAGCAGCTCTATTCCCATAAAGGCGTCAAAATTTGCCCCGTCGGCGGTGGTAATACCGAAATGGTCACAGGTCACAAACCCTGCCTTCGGATAATACTCCGGCTCTCCGAAAATCACAATTCCCGAATACCCTGCCTGTGCCGCCAGCTTCATGGTTTCCTTTAACAGCAGCTTTCCAATCCCACAGCCCTGCCACTCCGGTTTGACGCAGAGGGGTCCGAAAGTAAGGAGAGGTGTTTCCTTTTCCCCTTCCCGGACTACCGCTTTCGAATACATAATTGTACCCACAATCTCACCATCCACTAAGGCAATCCGGCTCAGTTCCGGCAGATAGTCACTGCTGTCCCGCAGTTTGTGCACAAGATAATGTTCGTTGCAGCCGGGATGGTGCAGATTCCAGAAAGCCTCCTGCGCCACCCGTTCTGTCTTGTGGTACTCTTCCGGCAGTTCCTTTCGGATTTCCACTTCCTCCGGTTTCAAAATTTTCTTTCTTTTGGGACTGTAACTCCATTTCCGGGTCTTTTTCCCTGTCTCTGACTTTTCTTCCGCTGCATTATTTTGAGGTTCCCCGGCAGGGCAGAATCCTTCTTTTTGAAAAAATGCTTCTGCCGTCTCCTCTTCGCAGGGTATCTCTATCACAATACCGCTCCGCCGCTCGAATGCCGCCTGTTTCTTTGCAACCGCCAGCAGCGCATGTCCCATTCCCTGTCGGCGGTAAGCCTCCGCTGTGAAAAGTTCTGTTATCCGAAGTACGTTTTCCGTTTCCGGCTGCAGGGTTTCTATCCTCGCAATCACTTCCCCGTTCTCCACAACTCCCCAGGAACAGGGATTTTTCTGTTCTCCATTTGGCAAATGTATTACTTGAAAACTCATCCTCTTTTTCCCCCTCTTCTCTCAAAATCCTTTTTCTGCTTGATGCCTTTTCTGGCTTTTCCGATACGTTTCATCATAATCTCCTTCCTCTCTTTGGAATGGGCTTCTTCTCTCGGCAGGCTCTGATAGGTTTTCCAGCGTCTTTTATCCAAAGTTCCGTCCTCTAATGCCGCCCGGACGGCACAGCCCGGTTCTGTCTCATGCCTGCAGTCTGAAAAACGGCAGGCGGCTATCAGGGTTTCAATATCTTCAAAGGAGGTCTGCAGCCCTTCCTCCACCTCTCCCGCCAAAAGTTTTCTCATGCCCGGCGTATCGATAATACGTCCGCCGCCGGATAAAATTTCACCTGTGGGAAGTGTGATTTCCTCCGGTAAAAACATGCACTGCTTGTAAGTAGTGGTGTGCCTTCCCTGTGCATCCGCCTCCCGAATACCTCCGGTATTCATCTCCTGTTTCCCTAACAGCAGATTTACAAAAGAGGATTTTCCTACGCCGGAAGAACCTAACAACACAATGGTGTTTCCTTCCGTAAAATATCCTTCCATCTCTGCCACGCCTTCCCCTGTCTTTGAACTGACACAGAAAACATCCACGCCCACAGCAATGGTTCTGAGCCGGGAAAGATACGGTTCCCTGTCTTCGCACAAATCTGCTTTTGTCAATACAATCACAGGCGTGCCCCCGCTCTGCCATGCCACGGTGAGATAGCGCTCCAATTTTGAAATATGAAAATCCCGGTTTAAGGACATGGTAATAAATACATAATCAAAATTTGCCGCCACTGCCTGGTCGGGTAATCCCTGTGTGGCATTTAACCGCAGGAAAACTGATTTTCGCGGCAGTACTTTTGTAATCAAACTGTCTCCATTTTCATTGTAAATAAGTTCCACTTCATCTCCCACGGTGGGAAAATCAATGATTTCCTTTGCATTGTAAAACTCTGCTGCCTTCAATCTGCCGTAAAAAGTCACAGAATCCATAAATAATTCATAGCGTTCACGATGAACTGCCATTACTGTTGCTTTTTGCATTTTTCCTCCTTAATGCACACGTTTTTCCTGTTCCTGCCATGATAATTGCAACATAGCCTTTCACGTGTATGACAAAATTTTTCCTGAAATTTTTATGCGATTGCATATGACCTGTCACAGACCGCCGCTTAGCGACGTTTCTAATTCTGCCGCCAGCTTAAAACAGACTTTCTGTCTCTGCGGCGCTATCAGATAAAAGACTTTCTTCTGAAATCGAGTAGGGAATCTTCTTCCCCTGCTCGCTGCGCCGGGTGCGGGCAGCTCTTGCTGCATCTTTCCGCTCCTCACCCGTGTGCATAAAAAGCCGCAGTATCTTATGATACCACGGCTAAACAGACACTCCTATAAGAAAACGTTTCTCTATCTATTTCTATTCGAGGTAATCACATGCAATCTTAAGTTAAAAACAATCTCTCTTCTATTCATCATTGCAATTACCTCCTTTTTCATTGATTAATAGCTATAAAAAGCATATAACAGATGACAAGAACTGTCAAGAAATTTTTTCCTCTCACCACTCATTCCTGTGATAAATCAATCAATGCGGCGATATTTACCATATCCAGTATCTCATGAATTTCCTCTTCCGTCATTCCCGTAAAAGTGAAAACCAACCAGTAATTATCACATGCTGCCATAGTGGTTGTTCTTAATGTACCCGTTTCCCGATCATCGGACAGTTTATACACATAGCCTGTTTTCGATACATAATCACGTTCATTTCCGGTACTTTCTCCGGTAATCACAGTATACTCCCCTTCAGCAGCATTCTCAACTTTCGACTGTTGTACGGTAAATGTACCTTTACCGTATGAAAATGTACCGTCTATAACGTAATCCGTCTCACTTTCCGGGTTTATATGTTCATACTCTGTATAAGTAACTGCTCCGGAAAAATCCTTTTCAAATACTTTTTCAAATCCGGCATCCTCTGCCGCCGCATCATAAGTTTCATAGGAGTATTCTGTAATACGGTCTAAATTTTCAACCGGAGTCCAGTTTACCCCCTCGTCTGACTCGTAAGAGGTGTGCGTTTCCTCCCAGACCTTTTTATTTACCCACGTACCTCCTTTCTCACCGGCTGTTTCCTCTACCAGCGTTTTTTCCTCCGGTGTCTCCGTCAGTTTCACATCCTGAAACTCTGATTCGG
>JAGAIK010000216.1 GCA_017626625.1 Roseburia sp. | reverse complement strand
TTAAACCTCCTTCTGGGGAAATACGAGTATCAGGGGAATATCAGCGCTTCTGTCCGGTTCGATTATTTCCCATACCGGATAAAACAGGAAAATTTAGGGCAGTGTGCGGCGGACTTTTTCGAGCAGTGGAAACCGGGCTGTGAACTGTGGAGGGTTTTGTGTGAATTGTCCCAGTTAGAAACAGACGCCGAAGTGCTCTACCGCCCCTTCGGCACCTTAAGCCATGGCGAGCGGACGAAAGTCATGCTTGCGGTACTGTTTTCCGGGGAAAATGATTTCCTGCTGATTGATGAGCCTACCAATCACTTGGACAGGGAGGCAAGGGAAAATGTAAAGTCATATTTAAAGCAGAAAAAAGGCTTTATTCTGGTATCCCACGACAGAGATTTGTTAGATGCCTGCGTAGACCATGTGCTGGTGTTAAACCGCCATTCCATTGAAGTTCAGGCTGGAAATTTTTCCAGTTGGTGGGAAAATAAGAGCCGTAAGGACGCATTTTCCCTTATGGAGAATGAAAAACATAAAAAGGAAATCCAGAAATTAAAGAAAGCCTCCGAGAGAACGAGACAGTGGGCAGACAAAAGTGAAAGCACAAAAATCGGTTTCAATCCGGTAAAGGAGCATGACCGTTCCATTTCCACCCGTTCTTATATCGGTGCAAAAACGAAGAAAATGCAAAGCCGCGTGAAACAGATGGAGGAGCGGATTGACAGGGAAATAGAAGAAAAAGAGGGATTATTGCAGGATATTGAAACTCCCGTGGACTTAAGGCTTACCCCGTTAAAGCACCATAAAAATACCCTCATTTCTGTCCGGGATTACAGCCTGCGATACCGCGACGCCGAAACTCCGGTCTTTACGGAGTTGAGTTTTGAAGTGAATCAGGGAGAGCAGGTATTTTTAAGCGGGAAAAACGGTTGTGGGAAATCCACCCTTATGAAGGCGGTACTGGATGATATAGCAGAAAGAAACGGAGAGCTGTCCAAAGGGGAAAACTTACCGTGGACAGCGGAAGGAACGCTTGCCACGGCTTCCGGTCTGACCGTATCTTACATCAACCAGGACACTTCCTTTTTAAAGGGCAGTATTCGGGAGTTCTGCCGGAGCCGGAATTTTGAGGAAAGCCTTTTCTGCGCTATTTTAAGGGAACTGGACATGGAGCGGGTGCAGTTTTCCAAAGGAATGGAGGAATTTTCCGAAGGACAGAAAAAGAAGGTGCTGATTGCGGCAAGTCTGTTGACGCCGGCGCACCTGTATCTCTGGGACGAACCACTAAACTATATTGACGTATTTTCCAGAATGCAGATTGAAAAGCTCCTTTTGTCCTTTCGCCCCACCATGCTTGTGGTGGAGCATGACGTGCGTTTCCGGGAGAAGATTGCAACAAAAGTGATAGAACTGTAGAGGTTTGTGCTATACTTGTTTTATGGAAAAATGATGTAACGATACAGGGGCAGCCGTACCCAAAATCGGGATGGTGAACCCTTGAAATTTGCAACACAGAACATGATGTCCGAATAGGTCAAGACACCTCCTTCTAAAAAAGGTTATGATCATGTTGAAACGGACGGGAAACGATGGATAAGTTAAAAGCAGTAGAAAAAATGCAGGAGTATATTAAGGAACATGCGGGAGAAGATGATTTTACCCCGGAACAGGTATGCGCCGCGGCGGGCTATTCAAGACGCCATGCAGACCGGATGTTCAAGGAGTACCTGGGGAAAACCATACAGGAGTATAGTAATGCCGTGTGCCTGACAGCGGGAGCAGAGAAGCTGCTTTACGCAAAAAAGGCGGTGGTGGATATTGCTCTGGAAAGTCATTTTCAGTCCCATGAGGGATTTACCCGCTCCTTTCGGAAACGGTTTGGGATAACGCCCTCGGAATACCGTGACAAAAAAACTGCCATTCCCCTGTTTATCCAGTATCCCGTCAGTCATTATCACATTTTACAAAATCATCGGGAGGTGCCTATGAACAGGGAAAATTTGAGCTTATGTATGATTACAGCACAGGAGCGGGAAAAGAGGAAATTAATCTATCTGCCATCCCGCAAGGCGAAAGACTATCTTTCCTATTGTGAGGAAATGGGCTGTGAGTGGGAAGGGCTGTTAAACAGCATTCCTGAAAAAATGGATACGGTGGCATTATTAGAATTGCCGGATTTTCTGGTGGCGGAGGGACATTCCAGGGTTGCCGCAGGAATCGAAGTTCCGTTAGACTATGACAAAAAGCTGCCGGGACAGTACCGGGTGGCGGAATTGCCGGAGTGCACGATGTTGTATTTTCAGAGTGAACCCTATGAGAAACCGGAGGATTTCGGCAAGGCGATTGAGAGCGTATATGCCGCTTCCGGGAAATACGAGCCTGCTGTCTATGGTTATCAGTTTGCCTATGAGAAAGCGCCTGCATTTAACTTTGGTGCAGACAGCAGTATCGGAGCGAGAATCGCAATTCCGGTACTTCGGATAAAATAGAAAAGAAAGCAGACAGGGAGGGTCAGGCTGGTGAGGCAGGAAATTGAAATGTTAGAAGAGATTGTCCGGGGGTTTCAAAGCCGTGGTAAGGAGCCGGAAAATCAGTGCAGAGAATACAATCTTTTTCAGGTGTTAGGAATTTCCGGAAAGGAAGTCCTGATATGCAGAGTGCTGGCGGATTTGTTGAATCCTACAGGCTCTCACCAGCGGGGAACCCTCTATCTGCGGGAATTTTTCCGGGAGGTGCTGAAAGATTATCCCATAGAGGAAGCAGAGTTAGAAAACATGAGAGTGTACCGGGAATATGAGATTGACGGGGAACGCCGGATTGACCTTGTCATCTGTAACCGAAACAGGTTTATTCCCATTGAAGTAAAAATCTATGCCGGGGAACAGAAAAGCCAGTGCTATGATTATTATCAGTACGCTCTCCGGCAGGATGAATCTGCAAAAGTAGTTTATCTTACCAGAACCGGAACCTATCCGGGAAAATACAGCAGGTGCAAAGGAGCGTCGGAACTGCCGGAGGAAAAAATTTACAACATTTCTTTTCAGAAACATATTCTGGGCTGGTTAGATAAGCTGATTGCGCAGGAAACGGGCAGGATGAAAGACAGCTTAGAGCAGTTCCGGGAGGCAGTGGAAACCTTTGTGAAGGCGGGGGACATGGAAATGAAACAGGAGATTGCGGGAAAAATTTTAAGTGACGAAGAGCATTTTCGCAGCGGGCTTGCGGTCTGCCGGGCAATGGACGAGGCAAAGGCGGGGCTGATTCGGCTGGTGCTAGAGGAAATCAGGGAGCAGATGAAGCCTTTGCAGGAGAAGTATGGTCTGAAATTGGAGACGGAGCATTCCTGGTACAGCTACGAAGAACAGGCAACGGAGGACTTTTACCATTGCTATTCCACCTATCCGGGGCTGAATTATGTGGTGTGCCGGGCAAAATTCCGGGAGGACATTTCCATGTGGTTCCGTGTCGAGGTAGAGCACCGTCTTTTTGCGGGGTTCTGTCTCTTTAACAACAGTGCGGTGACAGAGGAAGGCGTGGGAAACCAGCAGGACGAGATAGATGTGGATTTGAAAAATGAGGCGGCAAACTATCTGGAAGAACGGTACATAAAGCCGTCGGCGTGGTGGCTTCTGTGGAGGTATCTGCCTACGGGAAGAGATAACGGCAGGTACTGCATAGACACTGTGCCGGATTTTAAAGCCATGAACGAGGCGGCGGTGCGGCTGAGCAATCCGGAGAATCGGAAGGAATTTGCGGCGGAGTGCGTCAGAGTTGCGGAGGAAGAATTGTTGTCTATGCTGAAATAGCAGAAAGTTTTTCATTGAAAAAGCATAGCAGGAATGATAGATTCTAATTAGAAAAGTACCGACGAGGCAATGAACAGGTTAAAATATAGTAAGGTAAATAATCAGGTTTCCTTTCACACAGAAAGGGCATTAAAATATCTTAAATTTCTTGGGAGAAAAGTGTATGAGTGAAGCAATATATGTATTTAACGGAAAAGATATCACCATGAATGTCTGCATTCAAATCCGGGCTGTCATAGATGTGCTGCAGGACAGGCTGGGGATAGATTTTATCGAAGCAATCGACCGTTTTTATACCTCGAAAACTTACCTCACATTGCAGCAGGTAGAAAACGGACTTTGGGCGGAATCGCCGGAATACATTGCCGACAGGTTTATGGAAGAAACCGGGTGTTCCTGTTTGAATTAGTATACAGGCAGATGAGAAAATGCACCACTTAGCAGGGCTTTGCGATATGGAAATAATTTTGGTTTACTCTATCACACTACTATGCTATAGTAAAAAATAGTTTACGAATGATGATAGGGGGAAAACAGTTATGAAAAAAGGTTATCTGTTTCTTTGCATCCTGTTGGATGTTTTAGCGGTGGCAATCATTCCGCTGAATTTGCAGTTTTTTTCCATGCCGGAATTTACGAGTATCATTCTCAGCCTGGCGGCATTCGCCGCCTTCATGGCATTTCTGAGAACCTGCGACAGAAGGGCGGGCAGTGTAGTGCTTGGCATTTTGACTATTGTCTGCATTGGTATTTCCCTTTTTGGAACATATTGCAATCCCTATTGGAACAGTATTTCGTATAGGAAACAGCCCGATTATTATACGGATGTGGAAAAAGTATCTTCCCGTGAGGCGAAGGAAGATTTAGAGTACGCCATGAAGTACGTAAAGAAGCTTCATCCTGCTTTAAAAGACGAAATGCCGGAAGAACTTGAGAAACAATATGAGACCGTACTGTCGGAATTAGAGCAGGCGGGGGAAATAGACATCTGTACCCTCGGCAGGAAAATCGAAACGGTATTATCCCTTCTGGGCGACGGACACACCCTTGTCCGTGCGCATAACAGGGAGAAGCATTACTTGAAAGATACGGAAAAAAACAGACAGGCGGGCAGGACTCTGCGGCAGGTAAACGGTGTGGAATTAGAGGATTTGTTCCGGCAAAACAGCACCCTGTACAGCTATGACGCAGAAAGCTGGGGCATGAGTTCCATGAAAAATGACCTGCTTACGTTAGAGGGGCTGAAATACTTAAATATACCTGTACGGGATGGGGTTTCCTATACGTATGAAGATAAAGAGGGAAATCTGGAAACCGTTACTTATGGGGAAAATGATTTTATCACCTATGAGGAATATGCAGCACTTAACCGGTCAGACGGGGAAACCGAAAAACAGCCCTTTGTCCGGTATGAGCTGATGGAAGAGGAAAATCTGGCACTTTTGACATTGGATAGCTGCGAGTACAACGAAGAATACTGCGCCTGCCTGCGGGAAATGTTTTCGGAGATAAAGGAGAAAAATATCGGCAATGTGGCGGTAGATTTAAGGAATAACGGCGGCGGAAGTTCCATGGTGGCGAACGAATTTATCCGCTATCTTGATGTGGACAGCTATCAGGAGCCGACGTTTCAGTGGAGGCTGGGATTTTTTGAGCTTTCGCCTTCTGATGGTATCAGCCATAATGAGAAAGATGAGGAACTTCTTTTCCGCGGGAAGGTATATGTACTCACTTCTGTAAATACCTTTAGCTCTGCCATGATGTTTGCGGAATATATCAAGGATAACCGCCTGGGACAAATTGTGGGAGAGCCCTGCGGAAACACGCCGGGTGGCTACGGAGACATTGCTGTCTTTAAACTGCCCAATTCCCAGAGCTACATGCAGGTTTCCACCAAGGAATTTATCCGTGCGGACAGGGAATGCAGGGATAAACTGGTGGAGCCGGATATCAGGTGTAGCAGTGAGGAGGCGTTGGAGGTACTGTACGATTATCTGGCAGAGTGACAGCAGGGCTTTGACAATGTTTTATCTGTAAGAAAGTAAACTGACAGCAGAAGTTTCGTGGAGGTATGTTTATGAAAGTACATTTTTATGAAAATGTCGAGGACAGTCTGTTAAAATTTGCGGTAATTATGTCTAAATGCAATGGAAAATGGGTATTTTGCAAGCATAAAGAAAGAGAAACCTATGAATGCCCCGGCGGTCACAGGGAAAAGAATGAGAGTATCCTAGAGGCTGCAAAGAGAGAACTCTACGAGGAGACTGGGGCAATAAAATATGAAATTCGGCAGGTATGCGCATATTCCGTTGAGGGGAAAACCAGAGTAAATGAAACGGGGGAAGAGAGTTACGGTATGCTCTATTATGCGGATATTACAGAGTTTGAGAAAGAGCTGCACAGTGAAATTGAGCGGATAGAGTTTTTCGAGGAACTTCCGGAGCATTGGACATATCCGCTGATTCAGCCGTTGCTGATAGAGGAATTTCAAAGGAGAATGCCTGGTCTGTGAGAGGTATGGGGAAGCTGCGGCGGTTGTTTTCGCCGCAGGCGCTCCGGTAAATAGCCGTGACACCGCTTCCACATTTCCCAGTCTGTGGCTTACGCCCAGGAAAACCGCTCTCTGCCTGCCCCATACGAGGCAAAGATAGCACCGGAGAGCACGGTTTACGCCCAGGAAAAGTGTTCTCTGCCTGCCCCTAATTCAAAGTGGTACTTGGCGATGCCCAGGTCAATTTTTGTGTAAAAGCCTGACCCCGCTTTGGCGGATACTTTGTTTCCGTTTAATGTAAACGAGAACTTTTGCTGATTCATGGCAGTAGGAGCCAGCAGGGCAGCCTCTGCGCCCTTTTGGAACCACTCCGGCATTTTGCCCTCTGCCTTTGCTACCTCCGGGAGCTTCTTTGAGTTGTGGGGCACTCCCTGGACTGCGCCGTATCCCAGGGCGATGACGATGCAGAGCTTTTCACCCTTTTCTACCTTATAAGCTGTTTTGACTTTGCTGTAGGTCATAGCCACCCAGCATGTATTAAGACCCAT
>JAGAIK010000215.1 GCA_017626625.1 Roseburia sp. | reverse complement strand
GATGGGCATCCATGCCCGCCGCTGCCGTGCGTGCAATATCCTCCGGGAATGCGTTTGCCGTAAGGGCGATAATGGGAATTTTTTTCGCATCCCTGCGCCCTAACGCCCGTATCCGCTCCGCCGCCTCACAGCCGTCCATTTCCGGCATCTGCATATCCATCAAGATGGCGTCATAGAATCCCGGCTTCGATTCCTCAAAGGCTTCTAATGCCTCCCTGCCGTTTTCCACTGCCCGATGTTCCATTCCCTCCATACTTAAAAACTCTTTTACAATCTCTGTGTTGAGAAGATTATCCTCCGCTAAAAGAATGCGCCGCCCCTTTAACTCCGTAAAATCCGCTTTTTCCTTTTGCGGAAGCTCCTCCTTAGAACTTACGGAAAACGGAAGTATCACGGAAAAACGGGTTCCCCTGCCCAAAGCGCTGTCCACTGTTATCTCCCCGCTCATTTGGGAGACAAGATTTTTCACAATGGGCATTCCCAACCCCGTACCTGCCACATTCTGAGCGCCAAAGGTTCTTTCCCTCTCATAGGGTTCAAACAGCCGGGGCAGAAACTCCTCTGACATGCCTCTTCCCGTGTCCTCCACCGTAAATACATACCTGCCATGCCTGCTGTTTTTCACCTGCTCTAAAGTAACGGTAATGGAATCTCCCCTCTCCGTAAATTTCACGGCATTCGAAATCAGGTTATTTAAAATCTGGGTAAGCCTTAGAGCGTCACCGCAGACGACAGGGGCAGAAACCTTTGTTTCCACCTCAAAAGCCTTTCCCTCATTCTGTGCCTGAATCCGAAAAGGCGCCACACAGCTTTCTAAAGTATCACACAGATTGAAGGTGCTGTTCTCCAAATCTATTTTTCCCTGCTCTAACCGGGACATTTCGAGAATATCGTTAATCAGCGTAAGAAGCTGCTGGCTTGAAGCACCTATTTTCTGAAGATAGTCCACCATTTTTTCCCGGCTGCATTCCTCCCGCTGCCCTAACTCCGCCATCCCGATAATCACGTTTAAGGGCGTCCTCATATCATGGCTCATATTGGAGAAAAACTGCTTCTGGGACTTTTCACTCGCCTCCGCCGACGCTAACGCCTCTTCCATAATCTGTATGCTCTGCAGCTGACGCTGTTTTTCCTCCTCCACCTCACGGAAACAGAGCACCGCCTCACCGGGGCTGTTTACCGGGTCCTGCACAAGCCTCACATTTACCCAGCGGTACTCGTCCCCGAACAGGCGCAGGAAATCCCCACCGTAATCCACCGTCTTTTTTTCCGCCTGCAATAGAATGTTTTCCATGGAAAAGCTTTTCGCAAACTCCTCTCTGGTCTCTTCCTTTATACAGCTGATCAGCACATTTAACAAAGCCTGGTATCTCCCGCTGTGGGGCAGCCGCTGCAGGACATATTCAGAGCCTTTTATCATCTCATAGGTTCCGTCGCCCATGATAATCCGGTACATGGCATAGTAGGAGTTCCCAATCATCTGTATCGTATCATTCTTCCTCTCAAGGTCCCGCTTTATCCGCTGCTCCCGCCTTCCTATCAGCACGACGGTCACCAGCAGTATCATGCCGATGGCGAGATAGGAAAAATACACCCGGTACAGATTTTCATGCAACGCCTCTAAAGGTATTGTCAGAATACAGAGCCAGCCGTTGATGGTACGGTAATAATAAACCTCACGCCTTACGCCGTCCGTATCCCAGATATGACCGCCGTCCTCCATTTCTCCCGCTGTGATTCTGCCGTATAACTCTTCGATATATCCGTCAGCTTCCTCCTCTGAAAGTTCAAAAGGCGTTCTGCGGTAAATCAACTTTCCCGCCCCGTCGCAAACATAATAGGCGCTGTTTTCCAGAAGCTGCACCGATTGATGGCTTCTCTCAAAATTTTCCGGAAACAAATCAAATGCAACTGCGTTTCCCGTATCCGGGTTAGCCGCCGCCACTGTCACCACATTCTCCCCGTAAACGCTGTCCGTATAGAGATTCGTAAAAACAGGCTGCCCTCCTGCCTCCATCGCCTGACGGTACCATAGCTTAGAAGCATAATCATAATGTTCAATGCCCTCCCAGGGGACAGCCGCCACCGTTTTCCCGTCAATCACCCCATAGGCATCCGCCACATTGCCGTTCATACTTTCCCTGGTTTTGGCGAAATAGCCAACAATCCATTTCTCCAACTCCTCAAAGGTCTCCCCCTCCGCCGCCTGCTCATCAATGTAGGACATACCGATTTGAACCATCTTTTTGTAAGTTTCGATACTCTGTTCTTCATCAATGGCATAGCTTTCCGCAAGGTTCCTGCCCATATAATCCGCATTTTCCCGCAGCATGTTCCAGCTGCCCAACAGACCGACGCCCGCAAACAAAATCAGAAAAAATAACAGCCAGGTTTTTTCTTTTCTTTTTTTCATTTCATACGCGCTCCCTAATTGGCATTGCTCGCCGCAATTTTCACCTTGCTCCACAGATTGCTGATGATTTTTCTTGTCTTTTCATTATAGACAAACACCTCATCTAATTCATTGCCGCTTCTCGGAAGGTAAGAGCTGATACCGTAAAATTCGCCGCCCTCCCCGGAAAGGTCCTCCATCACTTCCCGGTTTGCCGAGGTATATCCCACATAGCTGGAATTGTCATAGGCTCCGTCGTAATCACAGGCAAAATTGATAAAGGCGTGGGCTAAGTCCGAATTTTTCGCATTGGCGGGAATCACCATGGCATCCGACCACAGGTTCGTGCCTGACTCCGGAAGATAAAAGCCCATGTTTTCATTTTCTGTCATAACATAGGTTGCATCGCCGGAATACATCAGCCCTAACGCCTTTCTTCCCTGCGCCATATTGTCAATGATTTCATCCGTCACAATCTCCGGCTCCATGGTCTGTACGCACTGTACCAGCCACTCATAGGCGGCATTCAGCTCATCCTCATTTTCCGTGTTCATGGAATAGCCCAAAACCTTAAGCGCCATCATGAAGCTGTCCCGCTCGGAATCATATAAATAAATATCCCCACGGTAATTCTCATCCCGGAAAATATTGTAGCCCTCCCGCTCTAAATCCTCAAGATTCACCTTGGTCTTATCATATACGATTCCCACAGTCCCCCAGAAATAGGGAATGGAATATTCGTTTTCCGGGTCATAGGGAAGGTTTTTCACCCCTTCCGCCAACTTATCCAAGCAGTCCAGTTTAGAATGGTCCAGCTTCTGCAAATATCCCTCGGAAATCAGCCTCTGAATCATATAATCGCTGGGTACCAGGATATCATAGGACTCCCCGCTTGCCACCTTAATGTACATCTGTTCATTGGAGTCAAAATTTTCCATGACCACCTTTGCTCCGGTAGCTTCCTCAAAATCAGCGATAATATTTTCCCCGGTGTATTCTCCCCAGTTGTAAATATGCAGCGTCTGCCCCTCAAAGGGACGCTCTCCGCCTGCCCCATGGAAGCCAAAAAACAGCGCAAGCCCTGCCGCACAGACCACCGCCGCCGCTGCCGCCGGAACCCATTTTCTCTTTCCAAGCTTTGCTTTTTTCTGCCTTTTTGCCGCAAATACCGGCACAACGTTAATCAGCACCAGCACAACGGTGATAATCACAATCATCAGCGTGGAAACCGCATTGATGCTGGGGTTTACCCGCCGGCTCATGGTATAGACCATAATGCTTAAATTTTTCACGCCGCTGCCTGTGACGAAATAGGAGATAATAAAATCGTCCACCGACATGGTAAAGGCAATCAGCGCCCCGGACACGATACCCGGCGTAATCTGGGGGATAATCACCTTTGTCAACGCCTGCCAGGGCGTCGCTCCCAGGTCCATCGCCGCATTTGCCAAATCCGGGTCTAAGGAGCGGATTTTCGGCATCACCGAAAGTATCACATAGGGAATGCAAAATGCGATATGGGCAAGCAGCATGGTAAGGTAGCCCTTCTCCACCCGAAAGGTGATAAACAGCAGCATAAATCCTATGGCTGTCACGATTTCCGGATTCATCATGGGCAGATTATCCACCTGCTTCATAATATCCCGCACCACTCTTTTTGATTTGCTGATGCCGATGGCGGAAAAGGTTCCCACCACGGTGGAAACAAAAGTGGCAAGCAGAGCAACCCCAAAGGTGGTGTACAGTGCCTCTAACATATCCCCCGTCTCTAACATATGGCGATACCAGCGGAGGGAAAAACCTGTAAAATTTGTCAGAGATTTTCCGTCATTAAAGGAAAACACAATCATATAGAAAATCGGAAGATAAAAGAAAGCAATCATCAGAACCATCAAAATCTTCCCAAAGGTCCGCTTTTCTTTCTTCATAACCGCTACTCCTCCTCCTTTCCGCCCTGGTTGCGCTTCTCTATCTTATGAACGCACATCATAAGAAGCATCATAATTACCGCCATAATCATGGAGATGGCACTGCCGAAATTCCATTCTCCCACCGTGATAAACTGGTTCTCAATCACATTTCCGATAAGGAAGTATTTTCCTCCTCCCAGAAGTTTCGGGATAAAAAAGGAGCTGACCGCCGGCAGAAACACCAGCGTAATACCGTTAATCACCCCCGGAAGGGAAAGCGGCAGCGTCACCCGGCGGAAAGTCTGCACCGGATTTGCCCCCAAATCGGCTGCCGCCTCCAAAAGAGAATAATCCATTTTACACAGCGCCGTGTTAATCTGCAAAATCATAAAGGGCAGGAAATTGTAAACCATTCCAAGAAGCACTGCCCCCTCGGTATACAAAAGCTCCGTATCTCCCAGTCCAAAAAAGCCCAGAATCCTCTGTACCGGTCCACCCTCGCTTAAAAGCCCAATCCAGGCATAGGTACGCACCAGCATATTAATCCACATGGGAATGGTGATGCAGAACACCAGAAGATTCTGATGCTTCTCATTGCAACGCGAAATATAATATGCCACAGGGTAGCCAATCAGCAGGCAGATTACCGTGGTTTTCACTGCAATCCAGAGGGAACGCCAGAGAATAATCAAAAAATCCGCATCGGTAAAAAATTTCACATAGTGCTCTAAGGTAAGGGTAAAGGAAACAATGCTGTTTCCCGGCTGGGTCACGGAATACACGGCAATCAGCACCATCGGAAGCACCAGCATGACCGCCGCCCACACAATATAAGGAATTGCTATCTGCGAAAATCTTTTCATCTAAAATACCATCCTTGACATCACATGAATATCCTCCGGGAAAAAGGTCAGTCCCACTTCCTGTCCCTCCCGGATATAATCTGTGGTATGAATTTTAAACTCCCTTCCCGTGGTGGAAAAGGTAATCCGGTAGACGCCTTCCGTCACGTCCTTCGGCTCAAAATCATAATCTACATTAATATCCACGCTCTGGTTTTCATCGCTTAGCTTCCAGCCCTGAGCGTTCGCCCAGGTTTTGATATCAACGTCTAACGCCTGGGACTCCGCAATCTCTTCCACGGTGGTCTGGAAATCAAACGCCATCACCGCCTCGTTTGCCTTCTCATTTTTCACGAAAGGCTGGTTCACCACGAAAATGCTCCGCTCAATGCTGGTGCCATTAGAGGTGGAAAACCGCACCGGATACTCTCCCTCTTCCTCCTTAAGGTCATATTCGATTCTGGAAATGGAGATATAATCGTCCGTCTCCGGGTTCCATGCCTGGGCGTTGGAGCGTGCCACCACCTCTTTGTCATCTAAATTTTTTACGTCCTCTAAATCCACATAAAAATTGGTTGCACTGATTTTTTCTTTTCCGTTCTCACTGACCACGTCCTGATTCCTGGTAACCCGCATATTCACCGTCACCTGGGTACCGGGTATCGTCTCCACCATAACCTCATAATGCACCCCTTTAAACAGGACGCTGCGCACTTCGCCGCTCATCTTTCCGTCTGCCACGTCCACGATATCAATGTCCTCCGGGCGGATTACCACATCCACCGGTTCGTTTTCCTTAAAACCGAAGTCCACACAGTCAAAGGTAATGTCGTCAAACCGTACCTTATAAT
>JAGAIK010000214.1 GCA_017626625.1 Roseburia sp. | reverse complement strand
CCCATTATGCTGGGCGG
Organism: Roseburia sp.; assembly: GCA_017626625.1. GTDB lineage: Bacteria > Bacillota > Clostridia > Lachnospirales > Lachnospiraceae > Roseburia. The sequence goes on along the minus strand of JAGAIK010000214.1, from coordinate 3,674 downwards.
AATGACGCAGCTCATGTAATCGTTGTCAGGTGGTTTTCCCCTGAATCAGAATGGGCAGGGTGGTGAAACTTTGCACCAGCAGGGAGGGATTTTCCAGTTTCCTCGCCAGGGTGCTGCCCGCCTGCACCCCCATGTCATAAACATCAATGTCTATGATGGTGGGGGAGGGGTCAATGATACTGGTATAGGGATAGCGGTCAAAGGTAAGGAAAGCGATTTCCTCCGGGATTTTCAAGCCGGAATGGGAAAGAAATTTTGCCACCCCTAAGGCGATGACATTATTTTCACAGACAATCGCCTCCGGCGGATTGGAGGAGGCAAGCAGCTTTTCGGTGGAATGAAAGGCGGCCTCCCTGCTGGAATCCGTATAGATGATATGTTCCTTGTCCATGCGGTGCCCGGATTTTAGCATGGTCTGGCGGACGCCCTTCAGGCGTTGCTGGGAAATGGCGTCGGTTTTCCTGCCGCCGATAAACGCTGCTTTTTGATAGCCCTTAGACAGCAGGTGCTCCGCAGCGAACTGACCGCCTAAGGTGTGGTTGGTGTCAATCCAGCAGAGCTGGTTGTCAAAGCCCGGATTTCCGATGATGGTATGGGGAAAATTCCGCTCCGTGATAAGGGCAGCGGTTTTGTCATTCAGCGCAGAGCCGTGGACAATGATACCATCTGCGCTGCCCTGGGAAATGACCCTCTCTGCAGTTTCTCCCGGATAGGCGTCCTTCGAGGTGTCCATCAGGGTAATGTTGTAATGATAATTGGATAATTCGTGGTAGACTCCGCACATGATGTCAAACATGTGCGGATTTTTATATGCCTCTTCTTTTCCCAAAGAGGTGAGAAAAATGATATTCATGGTTGCCTTTCTGGCAAAAGAGACGGCCCTGGCATTGGGGGTAAAGTGAAGCTGCCGGATGACATCATTTACTTTTGCAATGGTCTCATCGGAAATAGAGCCTTTCCCGTTGATAACTTTAGAGACGGTGGACACAGAGACCCCTGCTGCCTCTGCCACTTCCCGGATGGTAATCGTCATAGTATGCTCCTCCTGTCAAAAAAAATCGACAAATTTCTCCTGGTACAGAATTTTATAATAAATGAAAGCGCGAATGCAGGGCACCGCCCACCTTTTTATCGAAGGATGGGCGGGCTGCCCGGCGGCTGTGCAGCAAAACTATCATGTTGCACAAATTTAAAAATATAGTATAGCGTTTTCCTAACAAAGTCAATAAAAATATTGGAAAAAACATTGGAAAACAGCAAGAAAAGTGATTAAATAAAATCACAAAGCAACAACAAATAAAGCAAAAATTAGGAAAACATTTTCTTAGGGAGGAAGAGACAATGAAACGAAAAATTTATGGTACACTATGCGGGCTGTTGGCAGCGGGAATGGTGGCAGGCTGCGGGACGCAGGGGACAGTCTCAAACGCAGCAAACGGGGAAAACGCCTCTGACACTACACAAAACACAGCGGCAGAAGGGCAGGGGGCTGATGAGGCAGACCCGGAGCAGGATAAGGCAGAGCCGCAAACAGTGACGGTGTGGCATGACGGAGACGAGTCCATTATGCAGGTTATTGCGGACGAGGTCAATCAGGAGTTGGAGCCGGAAAATATCACGGTGACATTTGAGAAAAAATCAGGTCTGACCGACCAGCTTCAGTTGTATGGAAATGATGCGGAAAACGGACCGGACATGTATTTTTACGCACATGACTCTTTAGGCATGTTTGCGGAAATGGGGATTTTAGCTCCTATCACGGACTTTATCAGTGCGGAGGACGAAAAGGATTTGCTCCCCATGACCATAGAAGCGGGAACTTATCAGGGGACGCAGTATTTGCTCCCGGTGTATTACGAAACGCTGCTGTTTCTTTACAATCAGGATTTGTGGGAGGGAGAGGTTCCAGAAACCACCGATGAGCTGTATGCCTACATGGAAGAACATACAGACATGGCAGCGGGAACCTACGCAGTGGTGAACCAGCATTCTACGGCTTACAACGTAGCGCCTTTTATCAACGGCTACGGGGCATATATCATTGATGAAAATGCAAATCCGGGACTGAATACGGAGGAAATGATTGAAGCGGTTACATATAATAAGCAGTTTGCAGAGTTGATGGGAGAGGGTGACTACGATACCTGCAATACCCTGTTCAATGAACAGAAGGCGGCGGCTATCATCGGAGGTCCCTGGCTGGTTTCCGGTATAAAAGAGGCGGGTATCAATTACGGAATCAAATCCCTGTCAGAATTTACTCTTCCGAATGGAAATCCACTGGCTCCTTATTCCGGCGTACAGGGTATCGGGGTGTTAAAACATGCCGAAGAGAACAAAAAGGACGCAGTGGCGAGTGTGTTAAAGGCATTGTGCAAAGAAAATGTGGGAATTTCCCTGGCAAAGGAATCAAGCTGCGCCCCCGCCAATGAAAAATCCTATGAGGATGCAGACGTGGCGGCAGATGAAAGGATTATGGCAATGCGGGCAACCGCAGAGACGGCACAGCCCATGCCGAACCTTCCTCAGATGAGCGTAATGTGGGGTCCGGCAGAGAGCTTCCTGGCAGCAGTCAATAAATCCGGGGAGGATGTGGCGACAGCGGCGGAGACTTACCAGCAGGCAGCGGTGACGGCAGTGGCAGATATGCAGTAGAACTACGTCGTAATAGAGAGAGTAAAAGAGGGTAATAGGCATGAGAAAGAAAAAACAAATTTCAGTGTGGCTGCATTCACTTCCGGCAATGGTGCTAATCGGCGGCATTATCGTATTTCCGATTATTTATACCGCATACATATCGCTGACCAATATGAATCTGTTCCACTGGGACAATTATGAAATCATTGGTCTGGACAATTACGTGCGGGCGCTGTTTAAAGTAGATACCGGATTTCTGACAGCCATTCTCACGACGCTGTTGTGGACTGCCCTCAATATGGTATTTCAGGTGGTAATTGCCTTCTTTATGGCGCTGGGACTGAATGCGCCGGGACTTAAGCTGAAAAATGTCTATAAAACCCTGCTGATGTTTCCCTGGGCGATGCCGGCATATGTCTCTATCCTGCTGTGGAGAGTGGGAATTTACAATACGGAGTTTGGACTGGCAAATAAGGTGCTGTCGGCGCTTGGATTTGAGAAAATCAATTATTTGTCCCAGAATGTTCCGGCATTTATCTCCTGTATGGTGTTAAATCTCTGGATGGCGCTGCCTTTTATGATTATGATGTTTGACGGCGCTCTCCAGAGCATTGATAAAAGCTACTATGAAAGCGCCAGGATGGACGGTGCAGGCTTCTGGATGCAGGTTTTTCATATTACCGTTCCCTCGGTGAAGCCCATTATGGCGCCGGCGGTGATTATGACCACCTTCACCACCTTTAAGCAGTTTGATATCATCTATCTTTTGACGCAGCAGAAGGGGGCGCTGACCGGGGCCACCTTACAGACCATCATCACCTATGCACATCAGAATGCCTTTGTGTCAAATAACTATGGGTTATCCTCTGCGGTGTCCATGATTATCTTTGTTCTGATTGTGGCGATTTCACTATTTTTAAACCGCGGCTTGAAGGAAGAAGTATAAAAAGAACTTCTAAAGACGTTTCGCCATTGGACGAAACGCCAAGAAGTTCTACGGTTTGCAGGCAAACCTATTTATACAGAAGAACGCAAAT
>JAGAIK010000213.1 GCA_017626625.1 Roseburia sp. | reverse complement strand
TCCCCATAAGTGGTAGACATAACGATAGGCTGCATGTAAGTTGTCTTAATCTTCTCCTTATCCCCATAGAGCCAGCAGGAGTCCAAAAACTGCTGCATATAGCCGCCGATACCGAGCCACTCCACTGTGGTAGCAAGAATAATTCCATCCACATCCTTCATGGTTTGGGGAAGGGTAGCAATCTCATTCTTATGCTCATAAATATTAATGCGTTCCACAGTGACCCGCAGCTCCCGCAGGACTTCTTCCATTTTATTTAATACATATAAGGTGGGGTCGTCTAACAATCCCCTTCCGCCATAATAAATATTTACTTTCATGTTTCCTCGCATTCCGCCGTCGTACCGACTGTCTCTTTATCACTCATTGCCTTTAGTATATAAATTTTTCGACTTAAAATCAATATTTTTGCGCTTTTCCATGATAGAAAATCGCTGCTGCAACAAATCCTGTCACCATACCACCAATATGGCACCAGTTATCCACGCCAATCGTTGCAAATCCATAATACAGGCTCAAAGCAAGCATGACAAGCAATCCCCTCGTCGTCAGTCCCTCAAAACGTCCCCTGTGCCAGATAACTGCCCACAGCAGCGCCCCGATGGTGCCAAACACTGCTCCTGAAGCACCTGCCGACACCGCATAGTCCCCGCTCCGCTCCATCATCAGATAAGAGAGCAGTCCCCCGCCAATGCCGGAAAGCAGGTAAAACAACAACAGTCTCACATGCCCCACGGCACGCTCTAACCTGGAACCCACACAGCAGAAGATGACCATATTATTCAGAAGATGCTCTAATCCAAAATGAATAAACATGGCAGTAAACAGTCTCCACCACTGATGGTTATAGGTTAAAAATTCCGGATACATGCCCCCGTGGGATGCAATGAAAAATCCGTCCTCCGTGTCTCCCATGATTTCCAGTATCACATAGACCAGCACATTTGCCGCTGTAATCGCAATCGTGGCAACCGGAAGATTTTTTATGCTCCTTACGCTCTCTTTCAGCGGCTTTTCTCTATGAGTATTCCCACTTTTCCCGGCGCTAAATTCCTCTATGGCATTCCGCAGCCCAAAGAAGTCCCCTGGCTGGTTTTCATAAATCACAAGCCTTCCCTCCGGCATACGGTATGCCCAGACATTCTTTGTTTCTGCGCACATTCTCCGCACCGTCTCCTCATCTCCTCCGAGAAGCAGCGTCAGCAATTCCACATGGTACACCGGAAATCCCTCCGGGAAATCACCAAGACGCCCCTGGGGGTGATAAAAGAAATCCATCAGGCGGTTTTCCATAATACTATGCTGTTCCGCCGTCATACCTCTGCGGGTAAAATCTACCGCCAGAACCACATGAAAGCCTTCTCTATAATATTTATAAAAAACGTCTGCCCCTTCGGGCTGCACCTCTAAATAGCGGTATCCCTGCTGCTCCATGAAAGATTTGATTTCCATTGCCATTTCTTTTCCCCATTTCCCGATTGATACCGTTTATTATAGATACTCTGCCCTTAGAATGCAAATTTCCATCCCTTATTTTTTCTTAAATAAATCTAAACTTTTCATTTCCAAACAATATCGTCTCATTGCGCTGCAGGCTCATCTTTACCCGGCAGTTGAGAAGCTCCCCTCCCACATAGGTACCGTTGGAAGAATTTAAGTCCTCGATAAAATAAACGTCTTCCGTCTTTGTTATCTTTGCATGTCTCCTGCTTACGATGCCGCTTTTGATAACACCGTCGCAGTTGCCGTCGCTGCCGATGATATAAGGCGTATCTTCCACCTTTAAATCCGGGCAGGAGCCTTCCCCCTCATATTTTAAAATTCCCTGGGGCACCTGGCTGATTTCCGACAACAGGACGATGGGACGGGATTCCCTTACTTCCTCCGCTTCTTCCGGCTCAAAAACAAAGACGTCCTCTTCCCTTTTCTTTTTCCCCGGCAAGCTGTCTGTAATTTCTTTCTTTTTATTCCGAAACCATTTTTGCAGTCTTTCGATAACAGAGCCGTGTCTCTTTTTT
>JAGAIK010000212.1 GCA_017626625.1 Roseburia sp. | reverse complement strand
CCGGAACAGGGGCAGTGATAGACACCCTCTGCCTGTCAGCACTCCTTTTTCCGCAGAAACCATATCACAGGCTGTTAAAGGATGATAAGCTTCAGACAGAGGAACTGAATAACCCGTTAAATGATGCGGTAAAAGCATTGGAATTATTGATGGATGAGGTGACCGCTTTCACCCAGTTGCCGATTCCCATTCAAAAAATATATCATACACTTCTTAGTGAGACTCCCGGGTTCGCGGGATTTTTTTCTTATGTAAGTTTCCATGAAAAAACAGACTGCCTTTCGCAGGATATCCACATACAATTTAAAAATAGAATATGTGAAAATGCCGATATTGGAGAACTGGCGGCAGAGTATCCGACGGAGCTGGCATATTGCCTTGCGGCGATTTCAGCCAGCGGGGGAGATTCCATCATTCCGTACTGGGTACAGAAGAAATATCCCAGGGTACAGGAGGTCTACCGCCGTTTGAGAGGTATTCCCTGCCGGGAAGGCTGTAGCTATTGCAGGGAGAATCTTAATATATACAGACAGCTGGAGATGAAATTTGGTTATAGCTCTTTTCGGAAATATGAGGGGGAACCTTTGCAGGAAAGGGCGGTACAGGCAGCAGTGGAAGGCAGGTCACTGCTGGCAATTTTTCCCACAGGAGGCGGAAAGTCCATTACATTCCAGCTTCCGGCGCTGATGGCCGCCGATACCATGAGGGGGCTTACCGTTGTTATATCGCCGTTACAGTCTTTGATGAAGGACCAGGTGGACAATTTAAGCCGTCTGGGTATTACGGATGCGGTGACGATTAATGGTCTGCTGAATACAGTGGAACGGGCGGAAGCTATCAATCGAATCGAAAACGGAATGGCATCAATTCTCTATATTTCTCCGGAGTCTCTGCGCTCAAAGACCATTGAGAGACTCTTAATGGGGAGGAATGTAGTACGGTTTGTCATAGATGAGGCGCACTGTTTTTCCTCCTGGGGACAGGATTTTAGGGTGGATTATTTATATATTGGGGATTTTATTGCGAAATTGCGGGAAAAGAAACAGACGGATATTCCGGTATCCTGTTTCACGGCTACTGCAAAACAAAAGGTAGTCAGTGATATCAGGGAGTACTTTAAGCAAAAGTTGGGGCTGGGACTGGAGTTGTTTTCCACCGATGCCACAAGGGCGAATCTGCGTTATGAGGTTTTGTACCGGGAAAATGATGCGGAAAAGTACGCAACCCTGCGGAATTTAATCGAGAAAAAGGATTGCCCCACCATTGTCTATGCGTCAAGGACAAAAAGAACCGTTGAGCTTGCCCGCAAGCTGTATGCGGACGGCTTCAATGCCAGAGCTTTTCATGGGAAAATGACCAGTGAGGAAAAAATTGCAAATCAGGAAGCCTTTATTCAGGGGGAGGTGCAGATTATTGTGGCGACCTCTGCCTTTGGCATGGGTGTGGATAAAAAGGACGTCCGGCTGGTGGTGCATTATGATATTTCGGATTCATTGGAGAACTATGTCCAGGAGGCAGGGCGAGCAGGCAGGGATGAAAATATTCAGGCGGAATGTTATGTGCTTTTTAATGAGGATGATTTAGATAAGCATTTTATACTGCTGAACCAGACGAAACTGAGTATCGGCGAAATTCAGCAGGTGTGGAAAGGAGTCAAGGAGTTGACGAGGGAGCGCAGCCGTGTCGCTTGCTCTGCCCTTGAGATTGCAAGGAAAGCGGGCTGGGATGAGTCTGTATCGGATATTGAAACGAAGGTGAAAACAGCGATTTCTGCCTTGGAGACCTCCGGATACTTAAAAAGGGGGCAAAATTGTCCCAGAGTGTATGCAGACAGTATCCAAGTGAAGAATGCAGCGGAGGCAGTGACACGTATTAATGCGTCTGATAAATTTGACAGCAGACAAAAAGAATATGCAGTGCGTATTATGAAAAAGCTAATTTCCACCCGTAGTCGTTCAAGAGGAAAAGATAACGAGGCGGAGCCCCGTGTGGACTATATTGCAGACCACTTGGGAATTGAAAAAAAGACGGTGATTGAGATAGTGAACCTGATGCGGGAGGAGAAGCTTCTTGCCAATGACAGGGAGATGTGTGTGTATGTGGAGCAATCAGCGCTGCGCACCCATGCAAAAAGCACTACTTCTGGGAAATTTCTGAAACTGGAAAATTTTTTGTTAGGACTGCTTAAGGAGGACGGTCAGAGGATTAATTATAAGATGGTTAATGAGGAAGCGCAAAAGCAGGGGCTGCGGTTTTCTTCGGTGAGCAGCATAAAAACCATTTTTTATTTTTGGACCATAAAGGGATATATCGCCAAGCCGGAGGGGGAGCTTGGCAATACAATTTTATTGCGTCCCCTAAAGCCGGTGGAACAGTTAAGGCAGCGTTATGAAAAGCGTGTCCGGTTGGCAGCGTTTATAGAGAAATTTTTTGTTGAAAGGGCGAGGGAAATCAACGCCCGGCAGGATGACAGTGACAGGGGACACGTTACGGTCAACTTTTCCATTCAGGAAATCAAACAGGCTTATCTGGCGGGAAGCGGACAGATTGGTTTTAATGCGGCTATGCAGAATACGGGGGCGGAGGATGTGCCGCTGCGGGAAGTTGAAGAGGCGTTGCTTTATCTGTCTAAAATCAACGCATTCCGGCTGGAGGGAGGCTTTCTTGTCCTGTATAACGGAATGGAGATTACCAGACTGGTAAAGGACAACAAAATCCGGTATAAGCTGGAGGATTACCGGCAGTTAGAGGAATTTTACCAAAGCAAGACCCAGCAGATTCATATTGTTGGGGAGTATGCGAATATGATGGTACGGGATTACCAGACGGCATTGACCTTTGTGAATGATTATTTTCAGTTGGAGTATAAGCTGTTTCTGACAAAGTATTTTAAGGGAGCGAGATTAAGTGAAATTAACAGAAATATTACGCCCATGAAATATCAGAAGCTCTTTGAAAATTTATCTCCAAGGCAGGCGGAGATTATCAGTGATGATGCCTCCAGAGTAATTGTGGTGGCAGCAGGGCCGGGAAGCGGCAAGACAATGATACTTGTACATAAGCTTGCCTCGCTGATGCTGCTGGAGGATGTAAAGCATGAACAGCTTTTGATGCTTACCTTTTCGAGAGCAGCAGCCATGGAATTTAAAACGCGTCTGAAAGAGCTGATAGGAAATGCGGCTTATTTTGTCGAGATAAAAACGTTTCATTCCTATTGCTTTGACTTGCTGGGGAAAGTAGGGAATCTCGAAGCGTCGAACAATGTTGTGGCGGATGCGACCCGGATGATAGAAAGCGGGGAGGCAGAGCTTGACAGAATTACAAAGAATGTACTTGTATTGGACGAAGCACAGGATATGGATGCGGAAGAATTCAGGCTGGTGAAGGCGTTGATGGAACGAAATGAGGAT
>JAGAIK010000211.1 GCA_017626625.1 Roseburia sp. | reverse complement strand
TGCGGACCGGAACTACATTCTTTTTCAGGGAATACAGGTCTGACAGCAGCTCCATGTTTTCCTCCGACCACACCGCAATGTCCATCTCAAGTGCTAACTCCAATACCAAAATCCGCTCTTCCCCATCGTAATCCGGTTTTACTTCCAGTTCCATGGAAACAGGATTGGTATGAATCCGACAGATACAATCCTCTGCCGCCGCCTCGCAGTCCACGCCGCAGTCTAAGGGCACGGTAGTCTCATACCACTGCAGCCGCTCCCCTTCTTCCTCATCGCTATAGAGCACCGATATGAGGATTTCCCCAGTGACAGCCGCCCTTCCCTCCTTCATGCGTCCCTCCACATTGCGCAGCTCCATGCTTTTCCAGAGGATTTCCCGGACATTGGGCTTGCTGGAGGGCAGCACCATCTCGCTTTTTTGACGGCAGATATCTTTTCTGGACAGCAACAGCCGCAATGCCTCTATCCGCTCCATTTTCTGTTCGTATGACTCCCCTTCCTCCACACCGCAGGTCAGCTCCTCGTCTGTCTCTTCCTCCGCTTCCGCCTTTAATACCACCACCGCACGGACGCTTAATTTTCTGGAGTTAATAACACCGATGGTAATATCCTCTATCTCTCCCCGTGCCTTCACTGTCTCATATTCTGAGAGTCCATCCATATTCAGTTTTTCCTGGAAAGGAATTTCCCCCCGCAGGCAACTGATTTTCCCGTTTTCCCGGTCGCTGCGGTAAAGCACTCTAAATACCAGGCTGCCCTTCAGCCAGGCTGCCCCGTTTGCCGCCTTCACCTCGTCAAAGCGAAGCTCTCCTTTCTCCTTCAGTACTTTTACGATATCCGGGCGGTAATCCGGCACATTGTAATCATCATCTAAGGTAATCTGGCTCACCGCCGTTCCTTTTTCCTGATTTCTATGTAATTTTACCTTTTGAAGTTCCACAAAAAAGTCCCCCATATTCCGAATGTTTGTAACCATTTTATTCGGACATGGGGGATTTTATGCCTGTATGTTCTTCGATTAACACAACTTCATACGAATATCTCTCGTAATAATATCGGAATAGCTGAATGATAATAACTGAGGCGGATTTTCTTCACGCTCATCCTTTACCAAAATGGTAAATACGCTGGGATAAGCATTCTGGATAACACCCTCTTGAATATCAACCTTATTGCGTCCTCTGTCAAGCTGAATTAATACCTTCCTGCCACACTGCTGGTGTACGGAAGCCCGAACTCTCTTGATGTCTGCCTGCTGCATTTGGTCTACCTCCTCATCCGGCTAGTCTCGTTATTATCACCGAATTTTTCTTTTTCGCTTTAGTATATCACTGTGTTAAACTTTTGTCAAACAAAATTTACTACAACCAGAATTTTCCCAAAAATTTACTGGAAAATAACATTTTCCTCCCGCAGCTCCGTCTTTACCACAATATAGGGATAACTGGGACTTTGGCTTGCATTCTCTCCTTTTCTCGGTCCGATGAGCTCCGTATCAAAAACCACGGCATTGGAGGTCAGATACAGTTCCTTCACAGAAATACTGTAGCCCCCCGTCGCTTGTTCCCCATATCCGGGCACGATGTATAACTCGTTCTCCGACTCGTAAGTCATTTTAAAATCCGCCGCCTTTTTCGCCTCAATCTGCGCTTTCAATTCCTCCGGCAGCTTCGCCTCCTCCACAATCGTATATTCCAAATCACTGATTTTCGTCCCGTTTGTTTCCTCAATGCTGCACCCGCAGAGAATACAGCCTAATACCACCGTCAGGATAAATGACAGTATTTTTTTATTCATAGTTCCCCCCAGTTTTGGCTTCTATCTTATTGTATGCAAAAGCCAGCAGAAATATGCCTCTTTTCCCGGAAAAAATTTTTCATTTCTTCCACCCTTTTGGCTTTTTCCGGTTGTTTTTCTGGTATTTTCCTTATATAATAGGAAAGAAAGCGCTATCTTTCAAATAAAATTTTTCCATGAAAAATGCTGTTCTAAATCAACCAGCGGCATCTGTCATGGCAGGGGATACACCCCGGAAAGGATTTTATATGCTGCGGATAACCTTCGCCTTACTCTTTGCGGTTCTCTATCTAATTCTTGGCATTCCCGTGCTTTTTATAGAGTGGATTGTGGGGAAATTCAATCCCAGGGCTGCCGACCTGTTTCAGCTCCGCTGTGTACAGTGGGCGTTCCGTGTGATTTTATTCATCTGCGGAACAAAAGTCACCGTCATCGGAGAGGAAAATGTCCCCAAAGACCAGGCGGTTCTCTACATCGGAAACCACAGAAGCTACTTTGACATCATCATCACTTATGCAAGATGTCCGGGGCTTACCGGGTACGTCTCTAAGAATGTCTTAGAAAAAGTACCTCTGCTGTCCACCTGGATGCGGCGGCTGCACTGTCTGTTTATCAACCGTGAGGATGTCAAAGAAGCCTTAAAGACTATTTTAGCTGGAATTGACAATATTAAAAACGGCATTTCCATGTGTATTTTCCCGGAGGGCACCCGAAACACCACGGAAGAACTGCTGCTCCCCTTCAAAGAGGGCAGTTTTAAGATGGCAGAAAAAACAGGCTGTCCCATCGTTCCCATGGCAATTTCCGGTTCCGCTGAGGTTTTAGAAAATCATATCCCAAGGATAAAAGCAACCCATGTTGTATTAGAATACGGGAAACCAATTTATGTAAACGAATTAGACAAAGATGCCAAAAAGAAACTCGGACATTACTGCCAGAACATCATAGCAGAAATGTTAGAAAAAAACGCCGGCTTGGTGTAAGCCGGCGTTTTTATGTGCCATTGAGACCTGCATTTAATCAGAAATTCTATTCAGTGTGAAGTCATCCACAGTTCCCCAGCTTCCCGCATTACATTTCATTCTTACACCGATGGTAAGTGTGCCGTCTGTAACCTTTATCTCAGGAATGGTAGGGTTCTGCCAGTTTGCCCAGCCTGCTACCATGAAAGAAGCCGTCTGTTCTTCCCCATTTACAACCACATATAATTCCAGTTCAGAATCTTCTGACATATCACCGCCCTGTGCAAAAGCAGAAAGCTGATACGTACCGGGCTCTAAATCCGTAAATTCCTGCTCAATGGAAAAGTCCATATCGGATTCTGACCAGAAATGGAACGCAACATCACCGGTATAAGCATCGTCTGCCTTGTTCTGAAAATCTGTCGGATTCGCATCTCCTTCATAGGCAACATTCCACATAGAAGTATCGGCGTCTTCAAAGCTTGGATTCTGAACATAGTTCACCATTTCAACTTCGACGTGACAGGTAACCGCTGTACCATCTTCCAGAGTGCCTGGAACCTCATAGGAATCTGCGGCAGCGGTGTCAATGGCGTCAAGCTGTGCCTCATCCCAGGTGACAGCCGCCTGTTCGTTAGCGGAACGATCATTGTAAACAATCTCAATGGTTTCCGGAAGTTCTATTTCACCACCCACATCGCAGACAACAGAAACCTCAGGAATATAATCGACTGCCAAAGGTGCGGTAGAGCCATATTTTAAGTATTTCCATACATTCAGAGAGGCAAGAGGATGGCCGTTAAAATCAAACATTGCCTGATTGTCCCAGGAACGGCCGCCGTCATATAATCCAGCGTCATCCGGGTCATAATCTGCGGAATAGCTGCTTGCCCAGCCGCTTCCATATTTTTCCCAGATAGAAGAATTGTCTGCTGTGGCATCACCCACAGGAACCCATGTTCCTTCCCAGTAAAATACACCCAGTACACCGACCTCATTTGCCGCCGCACAGATGTCACGAATTATCGTTGCCTGGCTCTGTACGGTTGCAGCATAGCCGTCAACCAAATCCTCAATGCCATCGAAGCTGTTTCCGAAGCCGTCGCCGTCTTCAGAAGTGTAACAGTAGGAAGTTTCTGCAATAATCACCTTTTTCCCGTAATTCTCCTGAATATTTTTAGCGACATTCTGCATATTTTCATTGGTGCCGTCCCAGAAGGGATAATAGGATAAACCGAAAATATCGTAATCCACACCATATTCTTCCAGATTAGATGCAATGGTATCTATTCCGTCATTATCCTCAATATTGGTATAATGCACCACAACCTGAATATCTTTGCCGTAAGTCTCAGAGATTTCACGAACAGCGTCGCTTCCCCTGCTTAAGAGTTTCATAACCGCGGCAACCTCTGTCTCGCCGGACATACCATTGTTAATCTCATTTCCAATCTGTACCATGCCTACATCTACTCCGGCATCTAAAAGTTCCGTCAGACTTTCTTTGGTATATTCATAGAGCGCTTCCGCTTTTTCCTCCCCGCTCATGCCTTCCCATGCCTTAGGGCAATTCTGTCTCTTCGGGTCAGCCCAGAAATCAGAGTAATGGAAGTCAATGGATACCTTCATTCCATACTGAGTTGCCCGCTTTCCAAGGGCAACGGCTGTGGCAAGGTCATTATTGCCGCCGCCGTATCCATTGCCGTTTTCATCGTAAGGATCGTTCCACACACGCAGACGGATATAATTAATACCGGACTGCGCTAAGGTCATGAAAACATCCTGTTCCTCTCCTTCATAATTATAATAAGTAACGCCGCTGTTTTCCTCCGCAAGCACGGCGGACGCATCCATACCGCGAATAAAGTCGTCAGAGATGTTTTCTATCGGTTCTACGTAAACTTCGGATTCCTCCGGACCTTCCGGCAGTGGAAACGTAGTTACTTCCATCTCCGTTTCTGTTTCTTCTGTTGTCTGTGTTTCTGTTGTTTCTGCCTTCTCCGCTGTTACCTGTGTTTCCGTTGTTTTCTGGCTTTCTGCGGCAGTTTCGGTATTGCCTGTCCCGCATCCTGCCAAAGCAGCGGAACAAAGGCTGGCACTGATACATAACGCCAACAATTTTTTGCGAGATTGCCTCATATGCTTCTCCTCCTTATTGTAAAAATATTACCCCCATACGGTAATGTTTTGAACAAACGGTTGCGCACATGCTAAATTTTATAGACATGTATTGCGCATGCCCTTGTATTTACAATAGTATATTGACACAGATTTTACAATGAATTATAATCATGAAAAATTGATATATTATCATATTTTGAGGTGTTTATGATTGAGATTATTAAAATGGGCGAAGACGCCGCCCACGATTCCGATTTTGAAGTGGACCGTCCCAACGGATTTCCGGAGTATATGCTTCTTCTCACACGAACTTCAGGACGTTTTCTTGTGAATGGCGTATGGAATGACTACCCGGCAGACTGTGCCGTGATTTTTAAACCGTATCAAAAACAGCGCTATGAAGCGCTTGAAGAATCCTATACAGATTGCTGGATGCACTTTACCTCCGACCGCCCCATCACAGACGAGCATTTTCCCTTTGGGATGCCGATTGTCATGCAGCAGCCGGCGGAATTTTACCAGTTGTTCCACATTATCTGCACACAGTACTACGGCATTACCCCCCATCGGGACACCATACTAAATTATCTGGTGGAATCCCTTGTACACATGATTGCCGATGAAAACCAAACCGGAAGATTTCCGGAAATATATTATCAGTTGGTCACACTGCGCAAGGAAATTCACCAGAATCCTTCCATGAACTGGACCGTTCCTAATATGTCAAAAAAACTCAATATCAGTACAGGATATCTGCACGCTGCCTACCAGCAATATTTTCACACCACCTGCATGAATGACGTCATCGCTTGCCGGATAGAGCTTGCCTGCGAATTACTGGTATCCTGCAATCTTCCCGTTTCTAAAATTGCGGAACAGTGCGGTTATAATAATACGGAACATTTTATAAGACAGTTCAAAGCCTGCACAAATACTACGCCGGGAAAATACCGAAAGCAAAACTGTCATTTATAGCCCTGTCATTTTTCCTCCGTCAGTGCTTTCACAATCTCCGGAAATCCCATAAAATGGGAGGCTTTGACTAATATATTATCTCCCGCCGCCACACAGGACAGCAATGCTTCTTCTAACGCCTCTTTTGTGTCAAAATAATGCACTGCCGTCTGTGGGCTGCACTGTTCTACTGCCTCCGCCAAAGCTTTGGAAAGCTCTCCGGTGCAGAACAGCTCATCAATGCCTTTTCCCTTAAAATGCTCTCCCACGGAAAAATGGAGCTGTCTTTCCTCCGCCCCTAATTCTCCCATGTCGCCTAACACCGCAATTTTCCTGCCCTCTGCCTTTGACAGCACGTCAATCGAAGCTTTCATGGAAACCGGGTTGGCGTTATAACAGTCATCAATAATGGTCTTGCCATCCTTATGAATCAGATTACTCCTGCCGCCGATGGTCTGCACCGCCTCAATGCCCCGCTTCATCTCTTCCACTGTGAGCCCTAATTCCCTTGCCACCGCCACTGCTGCAAGGGCATTGTAAACATTATGCTCTCCCGCAATGGGGATTTCCACCGTAAACTGTGTTTCCGGAAGATTTCCGTTCCGAATGTGAATCGCTGCCTTTGTCCCGTTCAGTCCCAACGCCTCGATATCCGTGGCATATATCTGCTTCGGAGCTAAGATTTTCTCTCCCTCCTCCGTCTCTGCCCGTTTTGGCGCATCCCCTAAGCCGTAAAATACCGCAGGTCTGCCGTTTACCATTTTTTTCTCGCAGAGTTTGTCGTCGTCACCGTTTAAAACTGCCACTCCTTCCGGGGTCAGGTGCTCAAAGCTCTCCGTTTTTGCCTTTAAAATGCCGTCCCTTGTGATGAGGTTTTCCAAATGGCAGAGCCCGATATTGGTAATCACGCAGATATCAGGATTTGCCATCCGGGCAAGGCGGTGCATTTCCCCAAACTCGGAAATTCCCATCTCAAGCACCGCAACCTCATGCTCCTGCCGGATTTTAAAAATGGTGAGGGGCAGCCCGATTTCATTATTAAAATTCCCCTCTGTCTTTAATACATTATATTTCTGGGCAAGGACAGAGGCAATCATCTCCTTTGTGCTGGTCTTTCCCACGCTTCCGGTAATCCCCACCACTTTAATGTCTAAAGATTTCCGATAGTCCTCCGCCAGCATTTTCATCGCCGCCAGACTGTTCTCCACCAGAATATACGGTCCTGCCGCATTCCTAAGCTCCTGCTCGGAAAATACTGCCAGCGCCCCCTTTTCAAAGACATCGGGAATAAACCTGTGACCGTCCACCTTCTCCCCCTTCACGGGAATAAACAGATACCCCGGCTCCACCAAGCGGCTGTCAATCACCGCCCCTTTGATTTCCTTTGTCCTGTCCGTCTCATTTCCATAATAAGTACCGCCGCAAACCGCCGCGATGTGCTCTAATGTCATATTTTTCATTTATTCCGCCATACTCCTGCTCTCTTGATACGATACCTGCTGCTCCTGTCTCTGCAGACGTTTCCCGTCATGCCGCACTCTGTTTTCTATCTTTTTATGCTTGCCCGGAAAATTTCTGCGGGGAAATCTCGATGATTTTCTCATGCAGTTGGTTGATTTTCTGTCCTGCGCCTATGCAGAATATTTTCCCAGGGAAATCTCGATGATTTTCTCGCACAACTGGTTGAAATTCATGCCTATCACATTTGCCTCCTGGGGTAACAGGCTGGTGGGTGTCATGCCCGGCAGGGTATTCGCCTCCAGACAGAAAATCTCATTCTTCTTATTTAAAAGGAAATCTGTGCGGGAATAGGTATTCAGCCCAAGCACTTCCGCCACTGCCACCGCATATTCCTGCATTTTCCCTGAGATTTCTTCCGGTAAATCCGCCGGACAGGTTTCCACCGCACTGCCTGCCTTATATTTATTCTTATAGTCGTAAAAGCCCTCCACCGGAGCAATCTCAATCACCGGAAGTGCCTTAAAATCAATGACTCCAACAGAAAACTCTCTGCCCTCCACATATTCCTCGATAATCAGCTGATCCTCCCAGCGGAACGCCTCATCTAGCGCCGTCTTAAATTCTTCTCCGGTGTGTACAATAGAAACTCCGATGCTGGAACCTCCGCAGCATGGCTTCACCACGCAGGGCAAACTGATTCCCAGCGCAGCCACATCATCCACACGGCTTTCCTTCTTCATCGCTATCCCCTTCGGGCATGGAATGTTGTGATGTAAAAACAGCTTTTTCGCCATTCCCTTATCCATGGCAAGGGCGCTGCCTAAATATCCGGTTCCCGTGTATTTGATTCCAAAAAGGTCAAAGGCAGCCTGTATTTTTCCGTTCTCCCCGTTTTCCCCGTGAAGCGCCATAAACACAATGTCTGCCATCTGACACAGTTCAATCACATTGGGTCCGAAGAAATTATCCGACTGGTCCTTTCTCGACGCCTTCACCTTCGCCAAATCCGGCGCCACCTCCGGGATTCCCTCCACCTTTACGCTGACCGCTTCGCTCCGGTCAAAAATGCCTGTCAAATCTTCCTTTTTCTCACTGTATCCCATAAATACATCCAGTAATATCACCTGATGTCCGTTCTCTCTCAATGCTTTTGCCACCATGTCTCCTGTTTTTAAGGAAACATCACGCTCCGTACTCAATCCGCCTGCCAAAACCACTATTTTCATGTTAAACTCTCCTTAAATTTATAAACATTTCTGCTTTATAGTATACCTTTTTGACTGTGGTGGCAAGTGATTGTGGTGTTTTTTTGCTTTACGGGATTCGTGTGGCAAAAAGGGGGGCGGGAGATAGGTTATGGGGCAGACTGCACAAAGCGGGCTCTGGTTTTGTTCCGATGTACGGAGATAAGATATTCTAAGAAATCTGTGCGCAGGTTACAGGCACGGGACGTGAACGGGACAAAGCCGCCTTCCATGGCGGCGTTGTCCCTCACCCAGCCATCCGTGGCTGGGTGTCACTGTGTATTGACAGATTTCTAAGAATATCTAATCTCCTCCCATAGTCACAAACCAGGCTGCCTCCGGTGCGCTATGCCAATATCATTTACTGGCGAAGAGCCGCTTTTGATACGTTGGCTTAATATCATTTACTGGCGAAAAGCCGGTTTTTTGAAACACAGAGTTAATATAATTTACTGGCGAAAAGCCGGTTTTTTGAAACACAGAGTTAATATCATTTACTGGCGAAGAGCCGGG
>JAGAIK010000210.1 GCA_017626625.1 Roseburia sp. | reverse complement strand
GAAGCTGCAAAGAAGAACAGGTGCTTGTGGTGATAAATGCAGGCGGAGAGGAACGGCAGATTGACTTAAGGGCCTATCCGGGAATGGAAAATTCCGGCGCTGCCTGGGTGAATCTGGAGAGTAAGGAAGTGGTAACTAATCCTGTCATTACCTGCGGGAAAATGCAGGGAATGGTATGGAAAAATGAGCAGTAACAGAAAATGGGAGGGCATAACATGAAATTGAAAAAAGTACTGAGCACATTGGCAGGAATCTGTTTTGCAGCAATCATGGCGATTTCTCCTTATCAGGTGCAGGCGGCAGAAAATTTAGAGGGGGAGAGCGTTTACCAGATTATGGTGGACCGTTTTTATGACGGTGACCCGTCTAACAATGCCACAGGAGAAGCGTTCCGCTATACGGAAAACAGTGAAGAGGATTTCCGCTATATGCACGGCGGGGACTGGGAGGGAATTATCCAGAAAATCCCTTATATCAAGGGAATGGGCTATACCGCCATCTGGATTTCCCCGGTCTCTGACCCGCAGCTCTGGGGCGTGCCGGATTCCACGGGAAAGCAGTGGCCTACGGCATACCATGGCTATAACGTCTACGACCCGGACCGGGCAAACCGCTATTTCGGCTGTGAGGACGAGCAGGCAAGTAAGGAGAAATTAAAGGAGCTGGTGGATGTCTGTCATGAAAACGGGATTAAGGTGATTCTCGATGTGGTTCCAAACCATGTGGGGGACTATTTGCAGGGGACAGGTTCTGACGCCCATTACCTTACCCTGACAGATGCCTTAAAAGCAGGAAGCCAGGTGGAACCGGTGGCGCCTTACAATAACGTGAGCTGGTATCACAATCTGGGGGATATTGATTTTTCCATTGAGCATCCCCACTGCGCCGAAACCACGGCTATGCTGGAAAGCCATGATTTAGGAGGACTTGACGATATTGATTTTGACAATCCGGAGGCGAAGCAGGCAGTGTTTGATTCCATCAAAGGCTGGTTTGACTACACCGGAGCGGACGCTGCAAGAGTGGACGCTGCAAAATGTATGAGCCCTCAGACCATTCACGAGCTGCAGGAATATATCGGAGTTCCCACCTTTGGGGAAAATTTTGATATGTGCGTGGATTTCGTGTCAGAATGGGTAGGGGACGATGCAGAAGACGGTATGCTGGATTTCCCGCTGTTTCAGGCGATTGTCAATGATTTTGCCTATGGACAGAACTTTGACAATATTGATGAGATTTCTTTGAAGAAAATTTTTGACCAGGATACCCTTTACGGCGATAACGTCAATCAGATGGTGACCTTTATCGACAACCATGACAGAAACCGTTTCCTCACTGAGGCAGGGGGAAACGTGAAGAAAATGCAGAATGCCTTAACCTTTATTCACACCTGCCGCGGCGTTCCTGTGGTATTCCAGGGAACCGAGCAGAACCGTGGAAATGCCAACGGACAGAGTATCAGCGGCATTGCCGATACCTATAACCGCTGGTGTATGCAGACAAAGGACGCAAACGGCAATGTGACGGCAGATTATTTTAACACGGATACGGACACCTATCAGCTCATTGCCTCCTTAAATGAACTCCGCAGCCAGTACCAGGCGTTAAGAGAGGGCACGCAGCGGGAAATGTGGTCCTCCCCTCATCTTTACGCATTTTCCAGAAGAATGGACGCAGGGGAAAATAAGGGGCAGGAAGTGATTTGCGCCTTTAACAATTCCGCCACCACCCAGTCCGCCAATATGCAGATACGGGCGGAGAGCAGCATTACGCCGGGGACGGTGCTGGTGAATGTGTTTGATGAAAATGACACGGTGACCGTATCCGCAGACCGCAGGGTGAATGTTTCGGTTGCCGGAAATTCCAACAAGATTTATGTGGTAAAGGGCGAGATTGT
>JAGAIK010000209.1 GCA_017626625.1 Roseburia sp. | reverse complement strand
TTGCAGCGGTTGTGCCGTCGATTATTCAGAGCGTTCAGAGCATTGTGACAAAGCTGCCGGATGAAATTAATAACCTGGTGAAGTGGGTAAATGAGATTACCAACGGCAATAAACAGATTTCCACCATGGTGGAAGATGCGGTGGAGTGGGGTACCAATGCCGTAAGCAGCTTTTTTGAGACGGATGTGCTGACGAAGGTGCAGACCTATCTGGCATCAATTACCAGTGGCGTTATATATGGAGTAAAGTTTATACTGAACATATTGGTGGGACTGATTGTCTCCGTCTATGTCATGGCAAGCAAAGAGGTTTTTGCAGGGCAGGCGAAAAAAATCGTGTATGCGCTTTTTAAACCGGTGCGTGCCAATGTGATTGTGGAAACGGTTCGCAAGAGCAATGAAATCTTTGGCGGTTTTATTTCCGGTAAAATTTTGGATTCTGCGATTATCGGGGTGCTTGCCTATATTGTGCTGGTGATTATGAGAATGCCGGATACGATTTTAGTCGCTGTGATTATCGGAGTCACCAATGTAATACCGTTTTTTGGCCCCTTTATCGGAGCGATACCGTCGTTTTTGATTATTGTACTGCAGGACCCGGTGAAAGGGCTTTATTTCCTGATTTTTGTGATTATTTTACAGCAGATAGACGGAAATATAATCGGACCGAAAATCCTGGGGGATTCCACAGGATTGTCCTCCTTCTGGGTGGTTTTTGCCATTATGGTATTCGGGGGTCTGTGGGGCTTCCTCGGTATGCTGCTCGGCGTACCCATTATGGCGGTTATCTATTATATTGTGCAGCGCTGTGTTTCCTATTTCCTGAAAAAAAGAGGACTTTCCGACGAGACTTCGGAATATGTATCACTCACGCGGGTGGATAAAAAGACGAACCAGATGGTCTATGAGGAACCGCCGGCAAAAAAGAAGAAAAAACAGGAACCGGAGCAGAAAGAATCTGACAGTTGATGGTATCGTTGCTGTTTCGATAAATTTTGACATGGTTAAGTGCGTATGATAAAATGAACGCAAAACCAAAAGCAAAAGCACGTTCTGAGGTGGCAAAATTGGACAAATATGAATATAAACTTAAGCTGGATCAGATGAAATCTTTGACTGCGGAAAAAGACTACCAGAATGCAGCGGTCATTGCGGATTCTATCAACTGGAATAAAATAAAAAATGTCAACGCACTGGTAAAAGCAGGGGAAATATACGAAAAGGCAGGACGTTATGAGGAGAGCAGGGAAATTCTCCTGATGGCGTATGACAGGTCGCCTATCGGCAGGATGATTATTTATCGGCTGGCGAAAGTAGCGATTAAGATGAAAAGTTATGATGAGGCAAAGGACTACTATCAGGAATTTGTGGAGATTGCGCCCCATGATAATTTAAAATATGTACTCAAATATGAAATTTGCAAGGCACAGGGTTCCGACATTAAGACACTGATTGGCATTTTAGAGGAACTAAAAGAACAGGAATATACCGAGGAATGGGCATATGAGCTGGCATATCTGTATCACAAGGCAGGTATGAGTGAGAAATGCGTGGAGGCATGTGATGAACTGGTACTGTGGTTTGGCGATGGTCCCTATGTGGAGCGGGCGCTGGAGTTAAAAATGCTCTATCAGCCCCTGTCAAAACCCCAGGAGGAGAAGTACCGCCAGTTCCGCCAGAAAAAGGAAGGGGTTGTGGAGGTTCGCCCCGATGATGAGTTAGACTCCGGGGAAATCGTAAGCGAGCCGGTTCAGATACCGGATGTAAAGCTGTCTCCGGAACGTTTTAATACCCAGAACCTGCAGGAAGAACTGCAAAAAAGTATGCAGCAGATTATGGCGGCTACGGAAAAAGAAACTGTGGACGACGGCATGGACAACATCAAAAAACTGGTGGAGGAAATTCCGTATTTACAGCTCCAGAAAGAGGAGCCGGCACAGGAACAGCCCCAGAGTCACATTGAAACTGACGCAGAAATTGATAATTCTTTGAAAATTAATTTTAAAGAGCTTTTATCGGAAGATTATGACGGACAGATTAGCCTCATGGTTCCCGGGGGCGGGCAGAAAATACCGCAGATAACGGGGCAGATGAGTATTGACGAGATATTAGCCGAGTGGGAGCGGACGAAGCGTGCAGCGGAAGTGGCAATGCAGGAGGCGCAGCAGCGGAAGTTTGAGTCTGAAAAGGCGAGGGCATTGCAGGAAGCGGGAGATATTATGGAGCGTCTGGCGGATATTATCCCGAAGCTGGATTCCGGTCTGACGCCTAAGGATTTATTAGAAGAAGAATATCTTAAAAAGGGCAATATCGGTGATGACAAGGCGGCGGAAATGGTTGCCAATATGAACCAGATTTTGCAGGAAGAGATAGACCGTCTGTCCTCTGAAAATGCAAGGATAGATGAGCGGCTTGCGGCAGCGGCGGAGCAGTTGGCGCAGGGGACAGAACAGACACAGCCGCAGTATACAGATGCGCAGCCACAGTACACAGACATGGCAGAGCAGGCACAGTACACGGGTATGCCGGAGGGGGAACAGCCACAGTACACAGATATGCCGGAGCAGGCGGCGATGTACGTGGAGCAGCCGGGAGTGGCATACGGAGAGCAGGAAGAGGAGATACCGGAGCTCCGGGATTTAGAGGAAATGTTAGCGGCGGAAGCGTCGGCAGTCGTGGAGACAGCGGAAGGGATTCAGACAGGAGAAGAACCCCGACCGGAAGGAGAATTGCAGCCGGAGGAAGAAATGGATTTCTCCGAGGCGGTAATGCGCCAGTTAGAAAAGCCAATTCCCTCCGAAGAGGATTTGATACATGAGGCGTTAGCCGGACAGACGAAGGAGCTGCCTAAGGTGAAGCGGGAGATGAAGCCCGACTCAGCGGAAGATACCGTGATAGAGGGAATGGCGGAGGACATCGTAAAAGAAGCGGTTCAGGAAATACAGAAACCGGAGACAGCAGAAAAAGAAGTGCTGCCGGAAATAGAAGAGCCGGAGGAAGAAAGTAATTTTACGGCAATTACGTCTTTGGATAAGGAACTGCGGGCAATCTTTACATATTTCGTACCCATCAAGGGCATGGAGCAGCAGCTTTGCCAGGCGATGACGGGAGCTGCCAGACGGCTGCTGTCGGGAAAAACAGCCTCTACCGGAAATATGATTATCCAGGGAGGAACAGGCAGCGGAAAAACCGTGCTTGCCACAAGTATGGTAAAGGCATTGCAGAAAGAAACCGGGCGTCCCAACGGAAGAATTGGAAAAATAGAAGCTTCCGTGCTGAACCAGAAGGATGTTGCAGCTCTGCTTAAAAAAGTGGCAGGAGGCTGTCTCATTATTGAGAAAGCCGGGGGAATTTCCAGGGAAACGGCAACCAAGCTGGCGCTTTTATTAGAGAGCGATACCAGCGGGACCTTTGTAATTATAGAAGATACCCACAAGGGCATTGAAAAGGCACTGCGGAAGGATATCGGATTTGCCTCAAGATTTTCCGAGAAAATCAACATTCCTATTTTTACCAGTGATGAGCTGGTGACATTTGCGAAAGCCTATGCCAATGAGCTGGGTTACACCATTGATGAAATGGGTGTGTTAGCGCTTTATAACAGTATCAGCAATATCCAGAAATATGACAGGGCGACAACCCTGACGGAGGTAAAGGATATTGTGGACCATGCCATTGCGCGGGCAGAGCGGGGCGGGCTGAAAAAAGCATTCAGCATTATTACGTCCAGAAGATATGATGATGAAGATTACATTATTCTTCGCGAGAAGGATTTTGGAATCTAAGAGACAGGGAAATATATGGATTTCCTGTCGTAAATAAATATAAGAGGGGTGTAAGCTATGGCTAATTTTACTG
>JAGAIK010000208.1 GCA_017626625.1 Roseburia sp. | reverse complement strand
TTTAATGATTTCCGCTCTGGTGGCGGAGGTTCCGATACCGGAGCCTTTGATTTGCTCCCGCAGCTCTTCTTCCTCAATGAGCTGTCCCGCATTTTCCATGGCAAGCACCATGGAACCGGAAGTGTAGCGTTTCGGTGGATTAGTTTTTCCCTCTTTTAATTCAAATCCGTGGACGAAAAGCTCGTCTCCGGTTTTTAACTGCTTTGCCAGCAGAAGAAGTCCGGAACTTTCCTTTTCTTCCTCGTTTTCCCCCTCATTTTTCGGGCGTCCCACAATGTCTAAAAAGCCCGGTTTTTTCAATTCTTTTGCGGAGGCGAAGAAACGTTCTTTTTCGATTTCTGCCACCAGCTTTACCGTCTCATACTCTGCCGGTGGATAAAAAATACTTAAGAAACGCCGGACAATCAAATCAAAAACCTTCCGCTGTAATTCGTTTAACTTCTCTAATTCTGTAAGCTGACCCGTGGGAATAATGGCGTAGTGGTCTGTGACTTTAGAATCGTCTGTGTACTGGGTTTTGGCAATGCCGTAGTGAGAGTTTCCCTTTAAAATCTGTTCCACATAGCTGCGGGTGGGTTCATAGCCCTTCAATCGGTTTAAATTCCGCCCGATTTCCTTTGCCACCGCAGTAGAAAGCACCCTTGCGTCTGTTCTCGGATAGGTGGTGAGCTTTTTCTCGTATAAATCCTGCGCCACCTGCAAAGTTTCATCCGGGCTGATTTTGAAACGTTTGGAGCATTCCGCCTGCAATTCCGCCAGGTTAAACAGCAGCGGCGCTCTTTTTTTGCTGGTGCCCTGCTCGATGGATGCCACCACCGCCTTTTTCCCTGTCAGCTCTGTTATGAGTTTCTCGGCGCTCTCCTGCTTTTTAAAGCCGTTTTCTTTATAGAGCAGAGGGGATTCAAAGTAACGGGAGCCCTCCGCGGCTTTCCATTCCGCCTCAATGATTGTCGGCTGTTCCACGCCGCCCTGGGCTGAAAAGCCACCCACAACACGGTAAAACGGCGTTTCCGTAAAATTGCGGATTTCCCGCTCCCGGATTACCACCATTCCTAAGACGCAGGTCATAACACGTCCCACGGCAATGGCGGTGTAGCTCTGGGTTGCCGCCGCATCGTTTAATAATTTCCCGTATTTTACTGACATAACTCTGGAAAAATTGATTCCCATGGCGTAGTCCTCTATGGTACGCATAATGCCGGAATTTGCCAGATTATCGTATTCTGACATGGGTTTTGCTTCTTTCATTCCCCTTAAAATTTCTTCCTCCGTCTGGGAATCAATCCAGACACGAAGTTCCTCCATGCCCTCCCGGACTCCGCCGAAACGGCGGATATTTTCCTCGATGGTCTGTCCTTCTTTTCCCGCATCACCTGCCCAGTAGACCTTTTCAATATCCTCCCGGTGCAGCATTTTATGTACCACGTCATACTGCCGGCTGACATTTGGAATCACGTTGTACTTATAGTCCTTCGGTAAAAACGGCAAATCCTCCAATTTCCATTTTTTGTATTTCTCGTCGTATTCTTCCGGATAAACCATCTCCACCAGATGCCCCACGCACCAGGTAATGACATAGCTGTCGTTTTCTATGTATCCGTCATTTCGCCCGGAGACCCCAAGGATTCGCGCAAACTCCTGCGCCACGCTTGGTTTCTCCGTGATAATCAATGACTTAGCCAAAATCTAATCCTCCTTCTACAGTTCGTTCATGTCAATCAGAAGGAACCGTTTCTCCTGTTCTGCCATGTCCCGCAATGCAGGCTCAAATCCTTTAGCCGAAAACAGGAAATAGTATTTCGCATCTATCTTCGCTTTTTTCATATTTTTAAATAAATCATCGCACATGGCGAGGGTTACTTCCGGCTTGTCCCAGTTGCAAAGCCCCACCAGGTTTTCCCGGATACTGTTTCGGGCAATGATATCAATGGTGCCTTCTTTTCCTACCCAAGTGCCCATCTTTGTAATCTTCATGGGGAGTTTTCCCGTCAGATTTAACAGTCCTAAATACTCCATGCAGACTTCCACAAAATAGCGGCTTAAGTATTCTTCGATATCCGGCGCAATGTGGGCGTCATAAAATTCCTCCGGGCTCATCAGATATAAATCCGAAAGATGTGGGTAGACAAAGCGGAACCAGAAATTGACATAGTTGTCCCGAATCCGGTAAACGCCTTTTTTCGCATTCTCCCATCCCCCGGTCTCAAAGGAGACTACCTTCTGGATAATATCCGAGGCGCTGAGGTTTTTCATATAAACACTAATCTTTGCCCGTGAAAATCCGGTCTTTAAATATAAATCATTCAGTTTATCCTGCCCTGCTGCAATGCAGGAAAGAATCGTGTCATACACCGACAGTTCCCGAAGCTGGGTTCCGATGATTTTTTCTGCCTGGTTGTACATATAACCGTTTCTTGACAGAATCAGGCGGCAGATGTTGCTCCTTAAATCCGCCTTAGTGTTCCAATGGTTGATGTAACCCGGCACACCTCCCGCCACACCATAAACCTCAATGCACTGGCGGACGGAATACTCCGGCAGCGCCCGGACTACCTCAAGGAAGTTCAGGTGGTTCAGTTTGATTTTTTTATCTATTTTTTTGTCCGCCTCTTCGCCGATACAGGCTGTCATCTCCTTTTCCACCCAGGAAACGGAGGAGCTTAAAAGCAGTATCATCACAGGTCCCGGATAAAGGCGCTTTGCCTTTAGCTTCAAAATTGCCGCCATAAATTCCGGATCTTTTTTGGCAATATACTGCACCTCGTCTATGACGATGACCAGCTTGGTGGGATTGCCGCTTTTTACCCGGTTAAAATACTCTTCGTAGGTAAATTTTTTTAACGCCACATCAAAGGTTTTGGCAATCTCTTCCCCCATCATGGTCTTTTGCAGCTCTGCGGACGCCTGCCTCGCACGATAGTAAAAATATTTCTTTTCCCGGACAAATGCCTTGATTAACAGTTCTTTTTCCGAATCCGCACGCCCGTACAGCACGCACAGGTGGTTGCCGGATGCAGCGTAGAGTTCTTCCAGTTCTTTTAACACAGCGGTTTTTACTACCATGGTTTCCTCCTTTGAAAAATGCTTGTAAAAATTATATCACATTTAAATTTATTTTGCTCACTTAATTCTAATAATATGGAGTTGTACATGGTAAAGTCAATAGTAAAATTTTTTACACCTAAAAATCGCCACAATGCAGCACTATAAAATGTACTGCATTGCGGCGATTCATTTATAAACTCTGCTAAAAATTTACACTATTTTACTTTGCAACTGCTTTCTTATTTTTTCTCCTGTACTTCCACCGGTATCTCAGTTTCTATCAGAAATGCTTCTGAAACTTCTTCCATATTTTCAAATTCCAGGCTCAATTTCTCCGCCGCTTCCTCGCTCTCAAGAAGAAATTCTGCACTGTACATACCGATTCCATTTTCCTCCGAAACGATTTTCCCTCCTTTCTCCTCAATAATGGTTTTGCATTGTTCCTCGCCTATTTCTTCCTCAAAATACATTTGAATGACATAGGTTTCCTGTTCTGTTTCCCCCTTTTTGCAGCCACCTGCATTACCAAGTGCCAACAATAAAACCATTAAAATTACATACCTTCTCTTCAATAAATTGTTTCCCCTTTCTTTATATACAAATAGCAGAAACTTATTCTTGTCCTGCCTTTCAGCTTCGAAAGTTTCTGCTATTTTTTTCTTATTTTTCTTATTTCTTTGTAATATATCCCTGTGCCTTAAGCAGCTCTGCGCAAAGTACTGCACCGCCGGCTGCGCCGCGGACAGTATTGTGGGATAAGCCGACGAATTTCCAGTCGTATACGGTATCCTCTCTCAATCTGCCGACAGAAACGCCCATTCCGTTCTCATAGTTTACGTCTAATGCAATCTGCGGTCTGTTGTCATCCTCTAAATACTGGATAAACTGCTTGGGAGCGCTTGGCAGCCCTAACTCCTGGGGAGCGCCGCTGAAATTCTTTAATGCCTCGATTAACTGCTCCTTCGTCGGGTTCTTTCTGAATTTTACAAATACCGCTGCGGTATGTCCGTTTAATACCGGAACACGGATACACTGGCAGGTAATCACCGGTGACTCCGCCGGAACAATGGCTTTTTTCTCATCATCAATGTGTCCCCAGATACGAAGGGGCTCTTTCTCGGATTTCTCTTCCTCGCCGCCGATGTAAGGAATAATATTTCCAACCATCTCCGGCCAGTCTTTAAAGGTCTTTCCTGCACCGGAAATTGCCTGATAGGTGGTGGCTACTACCTCATAAGGCTCAAACTCTTTCCAGGCGGTCAGTACCGGAGCGTAGCTCTGAATGGAGCAATTTGGTTTTACTGCCACGAAACCGCGTTTTGTGCCGAGTCTCTCTTTCTGATATTTGATTACTTCCATATGCTGCGGATTTACCTCAGGCACTACCATCGGCACATCCGGCGTCCATCTGTGGGCGCTGTTGTTAGAAACCACCGGAGTCTCTGTCTTTGCGTAATCTTCTTCAATTTTCTTGATTTCCTCTTTTGTCATATCTACTGCGGAAAATACGAAGTCAACCTCAGCAGCTACTTTTTCTACTTCATTGACATTCATTACCACGATATTTTTCACTGCCTCCGGCATCGGAGTATCCATTTTCCAACGGTCTCCCACTGCCTCTGCATAGGTTTTTCCTGCACTTCTCGGGCTTGCTGCGATGGTAGTCACCTCAAACCATGGGTGATTTTCCAAAAGAGAAATAAATCTCTGTCCTACCATACCTGTTCCACCAAGAATACCAACTTTTAACTTTTCGCTCATGAATCCAATCTCCTCGTTATATATACTCTGATTTCCGTATCCCACACTTAGTTCCAAACACAGGACACGCTGTCCCGGCTGCCTTCCTGCTCTGTCCTGATACCATACAGCAGCTCCGGAATGTCCGGGGAACAGCCGTCTCTTTTTCACTTTGTGTCCGTGCCTTGCGAACAAGTGTCGGTCATAGTGATTATCTTATGCCATTTTCGCCAAAATTGCAATGCTTTTTTTGTAAAACTTTCCGTCAATTTTTGTCATTTCTTGTGCATTTCTCACAACAATACGTTAGTGTAATAAAGTGACTGTACCTGTTCCGGCAAAAATTTGCCCTGCTTTTAGGGATAATATATTGTTTCTTCTATGAATTGAGGTATTCTTTTTCTAAGGCAATGACCCGCTCCATAGCTTCTTTTCCCGGTGCTCCCACGGTAAGACGTTTATTGACGCAGGTTTCCATGGAAATTGCCTCGTAAACATCTTCCTCAAACACAGGGCTGATGGCTTTCAATTCCTCTAAGCTCATATCGTCGATGGCAATGCCCTTGTCGATACAATATAATACAATCTGCCCTACAATTCCATGGGCATCCCGGAAAGGCACGCCGTGATTTACCAGATAATCTGCTGCGTCTGTGGCATTGGTAAAGCCCTGATTTGCAGAATGGTACATTCTTGTTTTATTAAATTTCATGGTGGCGAGCATTCCGTTAAACAATGCAATACAGCCCTGCACCGTGTCCATGGCGTCAAAGGAAAGCTCCTTGTCCTCCTGCATGTCTTTATTGTAGGCGAGGGGAATGCCCTTCATGGTAGTAAGCAGGGAGTTTAACGCCCCGTACACACGCCCTGTTTTTCCCCTTACCAGCTCCGCAATATCCGGATTCTTTTTCTGGGGCATAATGCTGCTTCCGGTGCTGTAGGCATCGTCAATTTCCACAAACTGGTACTCGTTGGAATTCCAGATAATGATTTCCTCGGAAAAACGGCTCAAGTGCATCATAATGGTGGCACAGGCAGAAAGAAATTCAATCAGGTAATCCCTGTCGGAAACACCGTCCATGCTGTTTAAGGTGGGACCGTAAAAGCCTAATAATTCTGCGGTATATTCCCTGTCTAAAGGATAAGTTGTTCCCGCTAAAGCGCCGGAACCTAAGGGACAGTAATTCATACGCTCATAAATATCGGAAAGACGCAGGCGGTCGCGCTTGAACATTTCAAAATAAGCTCCCATATGGTGCGCTAAGGTAATGGGCTGCGCTTTCTGCAAATGGGTAAAGCCCGGCATGATGGTTTCCGTATTTTCTTCCATAATTTTTAAAATGGTCTGTAACAATTCTTTTAATAACTCGTCGGTCTTAAGTACCTGCTCTCTGGTGTAAAGACGCATATCAAGAGCCACCTGGTCGTTTCTGCTGCGTCCGGTGTGAAGTTTCTTTCCGGTATCCCCCAGACGGTCAATGAGATTTGCCTCCACAAAGCTGTGAATGTCCTCATATTCGGAGGTAATTTCCAATTTGCCACTCTCCACGTCCGCTAAGATTTCCTCTAAGGCGCGGATAATGTCATCCCGCTCTTTCTCTGTTAAAATACCCTGTTTTCCTAACATTTTTACATGGGCAATGCTGCCCTCGATGTCCTGTTTATAAAATTTCCGGTCAAAGGTGATGGATGCGTTAAAATTGTATACTAACTGGTCTGTCTCCTTTGTAAATCTTCCTCCCCATAACTGTGCCATGGTATTGTCCTCCTTTTTCTGATGGTTTTGTTGTCTTTTACAAAAATATATCCTGTTATTCCTGCACATTTTTGTCACGGTTTTTTGCCGCGATTTCTTCATCCCGCTGTTTTTTTGAAAAAACGCAGCCGCAATAATACTGGCGGTACATGCCGTATTCCTCCGAAAGCTCCACGGAACGCTTGTAACCGTTTTTCTTTTTAAAATCAGAGTTTAAGTACCGGATGCCGTATTCCTCCGAGAGACGGTCTCCGATTTCATTCAGCTTTTCAGCATTCTTCAGGGGGCTGATGGAAAGCGTGGTGGTAAAATAATCCATTTTCCTCTGTTTTGCCAGCTCTGCCGCCTCCCTGAGCCTAAGCTCGTAACATAGATAACAGCGCTCTCCACCCTCTTTCTCCTGTTCATGTCCCCGGACGGTATCATAGAACCGCTGTTCCTCAAAGGCTCCCTCCACAAAGGAAATGGGGTGCTTTGCAGGAAGGCGTTCTATAAAATGCCGCTGTTCCTCCACTCTTTTTCGGTATTCCTCCTGCGGGTAAATATTGGGGTTGTAATAGAATACTGTGATGGAAAAATACTGGGACAAATATTCCAGACAATAGGAACTGCAGGGGGCGCAGCAACTGTGCAGAAGTAAGGTGGGCACAACTTGTTTCTGCTGGTTTTCCCGAATGGTTTCCTCTAAGATTTTCTGGTAATTCTGTTTCATGACGGCGGTACTTCCTTTTTAGAATCCTGCATGGGTTTTCTGTCGGTTCCATGCTGCGAAAATGTATTTTTATAAAAATATACTTAGGTTATTCTAAACGATATGATGGAAAACTGCAAGTCCATGATTAATGCCATTTTTCTGACAAACCGCTAGTTTCAGTTCCCGACAAATTGAATTTGCTAGATTCCTTTGATTAAAAACATCTCCATTGGTTGCTCATATCCTGGAACATCTATAACAAAACCACCACAATCTTTATACCCTAATTTTCTATAAAAATGCTGCGCCTCTTCATCAACCTGTGTAGATGTCAGAAGCATACCATATCCTTGTGATTTCATATCCTTTTCCCAATGTTCTATAAGTTTCTTTCCATAACCTTTTCCGTGATAATTC
>JAGAIK010000207.1 GCA_017626625.1 Roseburia sp. | reverse complement strand
TTTTATGAAAAATTATAATTATGACGTGGTAATCGCCGGATGCGGAGTGGCAGGGCTTTATACGGCGTTGAAACTGCCCCGGGAGAAAAAAATATTAATGCTCTCGAAGGAAGATTTAGAAAGCTGTGATTCCATGCTGGCGCAGGGAGGCATCTGTGTCCTGCTGAATGAGGCGGATTACGATTCCTATTTTGAGGATACCATGCGGGCGGGACATTATGAAAACCGGAAGGAGAGCGTGGATATTATGATACGCTCCAGCCGGGACATCATTGACGATTTGCAGGGGCTTGGGGTGCGTTTTGCCAAAAAGCCGGACGGAACCTTAGATTATACCAAAGAGGGAGCCCATTCTAAGCCCCGAATCTGCTACCACAAGGATATCACCGGAAAAGAAATCACAACCACCCTGCTTTCCCATGTGAAAAAACTGCCGAATGTCACGATAATGGAGTACACCACCATGACAGACATTCTGACAGACGGGGAAAGTTGTACGGGAATGATTGCAGAGACGAAAGATGGGGAAATCTTACATATTTATGCGAAAGATACCATTATGGCAACCGGGGGCATCGGCGGGCTTTATACCCATTCCACCAATTTTCCCTGCCTGACGGGGGACGGCTGCCGGATTGCAGGGGAGCATGGCGTAGAATTAGAGCATATGGATTATGTGCAGATACATCCTACCTGTCTCTACAGCAAAAAGCCGGGAAGAAGCTTTCTGATTTCCGAGTCGGCGCGGGGAGAGGGAGCCATTTTGCTCAACAGTAAAGGGGAGCGTTTTGTCAATGAACTTTTGCCACGGGATGTGGTGACAAAAGCGATTCAGGAGGAAATGGAAAAAGAGGGAACGGAGCATGTCTGGATTTCCTTTGAACATGTGCCGAAGGAGACGATTTTAAATCATTTCCCCAACATCTATGAAAAATGCTTAGAGGAAGGCTACGATTTGCTGAAAGAGCCGGTTCCGGTGGTTCCGGCGCAGCATTATTTTATGGGAGGCGTCCATGTGGATAAAAATTCCATGACCACCATGCCTCATTTATATGCCGTGGGAGAAACCAGTTGCAACGGCGTGCACGGGAAGAACCGTCTTGCCAGCAACAGCCTGTTAGAGAGCCTGGTTTTTGCCAAACGGGCGGCAAAAGAGATTACTGACACACAGAAAGGAAACAAAGCATATGAATCCAATTACCATGCAGCTTGTTGCTGATAAATATATCCGTCTTGCCTTAGAGGAGGACATTCACAGTGAAGACGTATCCACCAATGCGGTGATGCCGGAATACAAAAAAGGGGAAGTGCAGTTAATCTGCAAAGAGGACGGCATTATCGCAGGACTTCCTGTGTTTGAGCGGGTGTTTACCCTGTTAGATGAAAATACAAAGGTAACATTTCAGGAGAAGGACGGCAAAGTCATCCAGGATGGTGATAAAGTGGAAAAGGGACAGCTTCTTGCTGTTGTCACGGGCGATATCCGGGTGCTTCTGTCCGGAGAGCGCACCGCATTAAATTATTTACAGCGTATGAGCGGAATTGCAACCTACACCCGCAGCGTGTCCGAACTGTTATCCGGCACAAAGACAAAACTTTTAGACACCAGAAAAACCACGCCCTGTATGCGTATTTTTGAGAAATATGCGGTGAAGGCAGGCGGCGGATACAACCACAGATACAACCTTTCCGACGGTGCTATGCTCAAGGATAACCATATTGACGCAGGTGGCGGAATTACAAATGCAGT
>JAGAIK010000206.1 GCA_017626625.1 Roseburia sp. | reverse complement strand
GCGAACTGGTACTGAAAACGAAGGAAAAGAGCGATCGGATACGGAAGGGAACGGAGGCGCTTCATATCGCTTCGGCGGATTTAAACCGTGAAATCCAATATTTCTCGATTTGATTTTCCGGATGCTGCT
This sequence comes from Roseburia sp., assembly GCA_017626625.1. Classification (GTDB taxonomy): domain Bacteria; phylum Bacillota; class Clostridia; order Lachnospirales; family Lachnospiraceae; genus Roseburia. Next base: position 2,467 of record JAGAIK010000206.1, on the reverse strand, counting down.
GTCAGGAACTGCGGATAAGTTATGAACCCGGCACAACTGTTTTTCGGAAGAACCTTCGGGAGTTAAAAGGAGCTGGGAAATCTTCTCAAGTCTGTTATAATAAAGCTATCAGACGAAAACGGAGGAAACCATACAATGAGAACTGAAGCGGAAATGTACCAGCTAATTTTAGAGAAAGCCAGAGCAGATGAGAGGATTCGCGCCGTATACATGAATGGCTCACGGACAAATCCCAATGTGCCTAAGGACATTTTTCAGGATTATGATGTCGTCTATGTCGTGACGGACACAAAGCCATATATGGAAGATAAAACCTGGATTGATTATTTTGGGGAACGTCTTTTTATGCAATATCCTGACGAGAATCCGGATTATCCCAGTGATAAGGAAAATTTTTACGGCTATCTGATGCAGTTTGCAGACGGGAACAGGATAGATTTGCATGTGGAAAGCATTGCCCATGCCAGAGAAAATATTTTTCAGGATAAATTATGTAAGGTGCTGTTAGATAAGGAAAACATGTTTTCTGTACCGGAGGCAACGGACGAGGAATACCGGGTGAAGAAGCCCGCAAAGGAACAGTTTCTCTGTACCTGCAATGAGTTCTGGTGGTGCCTTGATAATGTGGCAAAGGGGCTGTGGAGACAGGAGATACCTTACGTGCAGGATATGCTGAACTTTTGCGTCAGACCACAGCTGCAAAAAGTGCTGTCGTGGAAAATCGGCACAGAGACGGACTTTACCGTCAGTGTGGGGAAATCAGGAAAATATATGTATCGTTATCTCCCGGAGGCAGAGTGGAAACAGTACCTTTCTACCTACTGCGGTGCGGAGGTGGAAGCGTGCTGGAATGCAGTTTTTTGCATGTGTGATTTGTTTGAGAAGACGGCGGTATTTGTGGGAGAAAAACTAGGCTATGATTACAATGACCTTGAGGGAGATAACTGCCGGAAGTTTTTGGAGCATGTGAGGAAACTGCCCGGGGACGCGGAGGAAATTTATTAGAGAAGCGGCGAAACAGCGGAAAGGGTTGTTTCGCCGCTTTTGAATATAGAAAATCAGGAGGGCTGATTACGGCTTTTGGGATAATATTATGTAAGTAGGGCATAAATGCCCTACCGCAGATTAATACTCAGGTTTATAAGGTTTTTTATCGCATTTGTCGTCCTTGTCAAAATCCTTGCAGTGGTCCTTGTCACAGTCTTTGCAGTGGTCTTTGTCACAGTCCTTGCAGTCATCAAGGATAGGCTTAATCAAATCCAGTTTGGATTTTAAAACGATTTCCAGACTGGTAATCTTATCCACCATGCTCTCCACGGACTGGTTGATTTCGATAAGCTCTTTCTGCCCGCAGGCGATGGAGACGGCTTTCTGCAGCTTTTCACCCTCTGCGTTTAAGATATGGGAAATGGCTGTTTCCTCTAATGCGATGGACTGCAGAAGAGAGGAAGCGGCGCAGCATTTATCAATATCGGTGCACTCTATTTTTGGCATACTCATGTTGGTAGTGTCCTCCTGTTTTTTTGGTACGGTATATTGTATGCGCTCCGGGAAAAAAGGTTAGGAAGATTTCTTAAGGAAGCGGCTGTGTGGACCATAACAGCTTTGTGAAAATTTTGTCGGAGAAAAGCAGCGAACTGTTGCTATTCTGACAGTACACCGATATAATAGGCATGTGAGGAAATTTATCATCAAATCAGAAGGAGAATTGCGGGAATGGAACAAAAGAAACTGATTGAGTTTCGGGACATTGTGAAAAATTTTGACGGACAGATTGTATTAAAGGGTGTAAACCTTGACATATATGAAAATGAATTTGTAACCCTGCTCGGTCCCTGCGGCTGCGGAAAAACCACGCTGCTTCGGATTCTGGGGGGATTTTTGGAGGCAGATGAAGGCAAGATTATATTTAACGGGGAGGAAATCGATCGGCTGCCGCCCTATAAGAGAGAGTTAAACACAGTTTTCCAGAAATATGCCCTGTTCCCCCATTTAAGCGTATACGAAAATATTGCCTTCGGGCTGAAAATCAAAAAGCTCAGCAAGGATGTCATCGACCAGAAGGTGATGAAGATGTTAAAGCTCATCGGCTTAGAGGGCTTTGAGGATAAAAATACCACGCTGCTGTCCGGCGGGCAGCAGCAGAGGATTGCCATTGCGAGGGCGTTAGTCAACGAGCCTAAGGTGCTGCTGTTAGATGAGCCGTTGGCGGCGCTGGATTTAAAGCTGCGCCAGGAAATGCAGTACGAGCTGAAACGGATTCAGCAGGAGGTGGGAATCACCTTTATTTTTGTCACCCATGACCAGGAAGAGGCGCTGACCATGTCCGATAAGATTGTGGTCATGAAAAACGGGGAAATCCAGCAGGTGGGTACGCCCCAGGAGATTTACAACGAGCCGGCGAACCGCTATGTGGCGAACTTTATCGGTGAGAGCAATATTATTCCGGGAGTGATGTCAGAGGATT
>JAGAIK010000205.1 GCA_017626625.1 Roseburia sp. | reverse complement strand
TGCAGAGGCAACACACACGACGGGGCAGATTCCAAAGGTGAAATATATCGCTGTGGGTTCCGGCGGCGTGGATGAGAATGGAGAAGTGATTTCTCCTGGAAAAGAAAGCACAACTTTAAACCATGAGCTTCTTAGGAAAGAATATACTTCTTCCAGACAGGTGTCCGAGAGCTGCTATGAATATTCATTGCTGATTGAAGCGGACGAGCTTGTAGGGGAGTACATATCAGAGATAGCACTGGTGGATGAGGAAGATGATATTGTGGCAATCGCTACATTCATGCCAAAAGGGAAGGATACCATGGAAGATACCTTTTCAATTCAGGATTTATATTAGGAGGGATACAGAATGGCAAATTTTGAAGTTTCAGCGACTTATGATGATGAGATTAAAAAGTTGGAGCCGACAACACCGGGACATGCTGATTATTTTAACGAGATTTTTCAGAAACTCATAAATAATGACACTTTTATAAAGAAAGTGGCAGAGCAGCAGCTTGCAATTATGCAGAGTCATATAAATAATGCTAATGACCCACATCAGGAAGTGTTTCAGACATATTACCAGCAGTTGGTTGCCTATACTGACAAGGCTGTGGCTGATTTGATAAATGGAGCACCTGAGACAGCCGATACATTGAGAGAATTAGCTGATTTGATAGATGAAAATAAGGATGTTGCCACGGCTCTCAATGAAGCGATTGGAAAAAAGGCGAATCAGACGGAATTAGACCAGGCGGTCAGTGACATTACTGCGTTAAACAGAACTTTCACGACGCAAATTTCTGAGTTGGACACTAAAGTAGTAAATATAAACAATGGTCAATATAGTCATATTAATCCAGTGTCTGACCTCAATAAATTTTACAATGGTATTGGTTTGTTCAGTGGTAATACCTTAAATATTCCTGCGGAGGATTGGTTTCTTGTCGTATCAGGAGGTGTTGGTGGAACAACTTGCCAACGGGCTGTAAAATTGTGGGGCGGTGGCGAATATCACAGGTACTGCGCAGCTAACTCGTGGTCAGCATGGAGTGCTGGTACCGTCTCATGGGGGAATGTGACGGATAAACCCGGGACATACCCACCGAGCACTCATAATCATGACAGTGCTTATGTCGCCAGAGACGACTCTGTGTCAAAATTGTTTCTGACAGACAGAATAACAAATTGGGCTATGCTTACCGCTGTAATCGACGGAACTAATTATGCGATACCTTTTTCTGGTGATACAAACACTGGTTATATAACACACATTGGCATGATGTGGAGAAACAGTAAACGGCAGCTACGTGTTTGCTGGCGGCAAGATGGTTCTGAGTATATTAGCTACTTCAATGTTGACGAAGGGGCTTAAATGGGGTTTTTATTAATATTTTATTATTACTGAATGTTAAAGGTTAGGTGCAGATAAAGCGTTTTTAAATATTATATTTTCATCCAAACTTGACGGATTACAGTGATACCCACCGTTTGTTCTGCGCCATATGCGTTAAAGAATGAAACTCTTAAATTGCTATCACTCAAATAATGAAAAGCAGTGAATACGAGGTCTTTATCGACTTCCACGTTTGTTGATAGAAGTACATAACCTGATTTTATGTCTTTAAAATCGCCATAAGTATACGCATTATAATTATTGGCACCAATCTGTATCTGAGGGTTAGTATATGTTTTTTCGATTTTCATAATTTTGTTGCTCAAATTCGTGTTTTGTTCAGTTATTTGTTGCGTGAAAGCGTCGTTTAGCGTATCGATTTGAGATTTTGTATAATACCGCCCATCATGGTCTCCACTGGATTTGTGTGTCGCTAAAGTTCTGTTTAACGAAATGAAATGAAGCATGTATGATTCTTATAAATAATAATGCCCCACATTATTATTTGAAAGAAGGAATGAAATATGATGAATAGTTTTATTAGTTGGATTGGTGGAAAAAAATCACTTAGAAGTAAGATACTAGAGCAGTTTCCAGATAAAAAAGAGTATAATCGTTATATTGAGGTTTTTGGGGGTGCAGGCTGGGTTTTGTTTTCCTTGGAACGACATGCAAAAATGGAGATATATAATGATGTAAATGGAAATCTTGTAAATTTATTCAGATGTGTAAAGTACCATCCAGAGGCGCTTCAAAAAGAATTAGAGTTTACACTGATGTCGAGAGAACAATTTTTTTCTGCAAAAGAGCAGATGAAAAGCAAAGGTCTTACTGATATTCAGAGAGCAGCTAGATTTTTTATTCTGATAAAAGAGAGTTTTGGCGTAGACTTGCGCTCTTTTGGGGTTCGCAGTAAGAATATGGAAAATGCTATTGAATATATTATGGCTGTATCGAAACGGCTTAATACAGTGGTTATTGAAAATTTAGATTTTGAGCATCTTATTAAGACGTATGATAGAAAAGATGCGCTATTTTATCTTGACCCGCCATATTATAAAACGGAAGACTACTACTCAGAAAAGTTTATGCCGGATGACCATGTTAGATTAAAGCGCTCCCTAGATAAAATAAAGGGAAAGTTCTTGTTGTCTTACAATGATTGTGAATATATAAGAAATCTGTATAAAGACTATAAAATTATTGGAGTTGACCGAACACATAATATGATTATACAAAAAAATAAACCTCGTTATATGGAGGTGTTAATTAAAAATTATTAATAACGAAAAATGATACAAAAATATCGAAAAACAATATAAATGCTCATATCACAAAATTTTAGAACGAATTATGATATTATTTACCACAAGGGGCATTATTATGATAAGAATACATTTATCAAAGCTTCTTGGGGAACGGCGTATGACTCAAAAGAGATTATCAGAGCTGACTGGAATTAGGCGTAACGCTATTAATGAATGGTACCATGAGATTACTGTTAGTCTGAAAGTGGAGCATATAGACCGGATATGTGAGGTCTTAAATTGTTCTGTTGATGAACTGATAGAATACATACCAAATAAGACATCAAAGACAGGTAAGCATTTGATAATTGAAGAGCATGGGAACCGGAAGTCAAAGGAGGGAATGTGATGAGAAATCACATTCCTTTTTTCTTTTTAAAATCGGGAAATATTTCCCGAAAATTTTGACAAAAAAAATAAGAAGTTGTGACAAAAATTTTGGGCGGCTACACAAGCGGAGATGTGTCCATCACAGTAAATAAAAAGGATATTGCAGAAAGCGAAATCCCTGTACCGACATTTGAGACAGTTACGATTGATGAGAAAACGGAAAGCAAGTCAGCTGGCGATTTATTAAAGAATCAGCTGACGGAATTTAATAAAAGCTGCGAAGAGTGGGGAACCTGGGCTGTGAGTAATGACTTCAAAGATGAACTTGCAGCAGCAACTAAGACGGTAGATTTGACCTTTACGGCAAACGATAATTATACTATTGACAAAGAGGAAAGCTTTGACAAAACAGTAGCAGTTTCCGTTGTACAGATGGCAACTGGGGTAACGATTAAAGCAGAGAATGAAGACGCTTTAGTAATCGGAACCAACAGCAAAAAAAATAAAAAGACATTAACGGCGGAAGTAACTCCTGATGATGTATCTAATGCGGAGGTTGAGTGGAAATCTTCTGATGAGAGTAAGGTTAAGGTAACTCCTGCGAAGGGTAATACTGCTGTTATCACTGCCCTTGGAGCAACAGATGAAGAGGGTGTCATCATTACAGCTACTGCAAAAGACGGCAGTGGAAAATCTGCTGAATATAAGGCGGTTGTAGAGGAAGGCGTCAGTGCTTCTGACTTCGAGTTCCCGGGGGAGCTGGACAATCTTACTTATGAGGGAGACGGCACATTATCCGATTATTATGAGGATATGCTGAAAACAATAAATAGCAGCACCGATAAGGGCGTGTATTCTTTTAAGGATGATGCAGATGTAACTGCGGGAGAAGAAAAGACGGCAAC
>JAGAIK010000204.1 GCA_017626625.1 Roseburia sp. | reverse complement strand
GCGGCTTATCTCCGGATTCAATCCCTTCATCAGCGCATTCTGCTGCTTAGAGGAAAGTCCGCTCTGCATCAAAAGCTGCGGAAGGGCGTCAAACTGCTGCCTGTCCTTTGCCTCCGCAATCCCCACTCCGGTCATCAGATATACCATTGTTGCACACAGGGAGAAAATATCCGTCCAGGGTCCCTGCATATCATTCCTTAAATGTTCCGGAGCCTCCAGTCCCTTATGCCGGAAAACCTGCCCGCTCTGAAATTCCTCGTTCTCTCCAAAAGAAGCCGCCGCCCCGAAGTCAATCAGGTAAAGCACATGATCCTCCGAAAGCATGAGATTTCCCGGACTGATGTCTCTGTGGATAAAACCCATGCCGTGAAGCTGCGCTAAGGTATCAAAGGTATTTTGAAGCAGGGAAAGCACCTCCGCCGCCGGAAGCTTTCCTCCCCGTTCTGCTGCATATTCCGACAGAGATTTCCCCTGGATTAAATTCAGTACGATATATTCCGTGCCGTTTTCCTTAAAATAATCCCTCAGTCGGGCAATATAGGGAATATCCTTTACTTTTTCTAAAACAGCCGCCTCATGCCGGAAACTGAGACGGCACTCTTCTACCATTTTTCGCTGTTCTTCCGCCTCCGGGAGCCTCATTTCCCGTGATTTTCCGGAAGCCCTTGTAACCCATTCCCCCGGAAAAAACTCCTTCACCGCCACATAGCAGTTCAAAAGCCGGTCCACCGCCTGATAGGTGATGCCGAAACCACCCGTGCCGATGACTGCTAACACCTCATATCTGCCCTTTAACAGAGTGCCTCCGGGCAGAGAATCCTTCGTTATCTCCATATCGCATTTCCTCCAGCCGCTTTTTTCATTGCACTCATTTTATCATACTTCACTGCTATTTGAAACAATGGGTACCTCTGAAAACCAGCGCCAGCAGCACTGCCAGTGACAGCAGCTCTGCGGCTCTCCAGTACCAGGGCTGATGAAATGCCACTTCCACCTCTCCACGGAAATTTCCCGGCAGCACCACAGACAGCACATGCTGTTCATCGCTCACCATGGAAAGCTGCTCTCCGGTTTCTTTGTCTGTCGCCCGGTAACCCTTGTAATCTAAAAAAGGCACCTGTATCTTCCTTTCTTCCGGCGACAGATTTTCACAGACCATAGTAACCACGCTGTCCTTTTTCTCAAAACTCTCAATCACAAGCTCCGTCTCATTTTCCGGCACAGGATTGGGATTTCCAATCAGCAGCACCGAGGATTCCACAAAGAGATACTCCCCGCCTGCCACCGCCCCTCTGGTATCCATGGAGGCTGCGCTTGTCACCTTTACCATATCCCCGGCGGACAGCTTATTGTCCATAAGATACTGGGAGCCGATTAAAGTCAGGGTGCAAAGCACCGCTATTGCCCCCACCTTTATGGTGCGGTCTGTCAGCTTCTCTAAAAACTTCAGGGCGTACATCGCCAGCACCACGCCTAAAAACGTGGCAATCCCGATAAACCGCCATGCAAACTGATAGGGCGTTAAGAAACCGCCGATGCCGGGAATTTTTCCCAGCATATGCCAGGGGAAGAAATAGCAGGACATCACCAGGGACAGGCAAAACAGCACAAGGATTTTCACCGGCTGCCCCAGCTTTAACTCCACCGCCCCCTCTTTTTTCCTGCGGATAAAAAAGGTCAGTACCTCCCAGCAAAACAGTGCCAAAATCAGCATAAAGCTCATTCCGATTCCCACCGCCATATCGCCGCCCACACCGCTCATCACATCGCCGGAGCCGCTCACCGGAAAACAGAACATCTGGAACATCTGTGACAAAAACAAACCGTGCTCCTGCATATTTTCAATATTAGCGGCAAATTTTACCTTCATGTCGTGGGACAGCATGTAATCCGCCATAGGCACCAAAAAGCAGAGATTT